>JAFOJB010000481.1 GCA_017420455.1 Blautia sp. | reverse complement strand
CGCTCTCCTGTGCAATAACCGAGCGTACAAGCTCTGCCGGAAGCGGTCTTACATTGCTGCGCAGCTGCTCCAGCTCCCTGCAGTATGCCTTTGGGAGCATATCTGTCCTGCTGGACATGATCTGCCCGATCTTTACATACGTCGGGCCAAGATCCTCCAGTGTCGTCCGAAGCTCCTCGGGTGTAAAACCATTGCTGTAGAAATTGTGCTTCGCAAATACGCCGAAAATCACGGCCGCACGCTTCTTGTTTTTCTTTTTTCCCTTTTCAGGAGCCTGTTGTCCTGTCATTTTTCATTCACTCCCATCATGTTGTTGAAATGGCCAGATCCAGAACAGGCTGATCACATAGACCACTGCTGAATAAAAGAGTGTTCCTCCGATCACCTGCAGGACGCCGCGAGGATCGCCTGCCCAGGGATTCACAAAAAGGATCGTGCCGAACAGAAGAAGCAGGCAGCTTAAAATGATGAGCATCCACCAGCCTTTCCTTCCGGAACGCCGCGCATAGGTCAGGGCATTATACAGCCCCACGCCTCCAAGCAGGATCGGCAGTGTTCCGGTAAGCCAGTTAAGCAGTACAAGAAAAAGGCCGTCAAACGAAAAAAGCAGGATCCCGAAGAAGCCGGCAAGAAGCCCCAGCGAAAGCCCGATATAATTGATCATCGCCTTTTTGCTGCTGATGAAATCCAGTATCTTAAGAATCGCCAGAACCAGGAATCCGAAACCGAGGACCTTTCCCAGAATGGGAATATAAGATACCGGGATGACAAACATCGTAAGTCCGGCAAACAGAAGGCATATGATCATCATGACCATCGTTCTTTTTAACTTATCCAGACTGTTGAATAACATTTATTCTTTCATAGCCTCCTTGAATTTCTTCCCTGTGGAAGCACCACCGTCGATGAGGACGTCAATCCCGCACAGATAACCGTTTCTTTCATCCGCGATCGCAGCGAGGGCAAAGCCCAGCTCCTTCGCTGTTCCCATTCTTCCGGCGCAGGTAAGGTCGATCATCTTCCTGGCAAACTCCGACTTCTCCACTTCCTTTGATCCCATATCCGTCTCGATCAGGCCCGGGCTGACAGAGACCACGCGGATTCCCTTTTTCGCATATTCATGGGCACATTTCTGGGCGTACCACACAACGAAATTCTTGCTCATCACATATGCCATGCCCGACTTGTTGTACTCGTCCGGGGCAAGGTTTGCCTCGCCTGTCATATGCTTTATAAACGCGTCCTCCTTATACTCTGCCTCTTCGTAGATCTGGTGCTTTACCAGAATCCCCGGCGCCTCATATGCGGAGCTGGAAGCGACGTCCACGATCACGCCCCCGTCGTTCATGTACTTATAGAATTCCATATTGACATTCTTGGTTCCCACCGCATTGACTTTGATGATTGTTTCCGGATCGGCCATGGTCGGCGACAATCCGGCTGCATGGATCACCGTCTTAATGGTTCCAAGCCCTGCTGCCAGCAGGCACAGTTCATGCACATCCCGGCGGGATGATACATCGCAGGGGATCAGATGAACCTGATGCCCTTCCTCTTCAAGGATTTTCTTCGCATTCTCCAGTTTTCCCACCGTTCTTCCGGTCAGAACCAGGATGACATCCTTGTCAATATATCTTGCGGTCTCCAGTCCCATACCGCTGCCGCCGCCTGTAATAACACATACCTTCGCCATTTTCTTACCTCCTTGCTCTTTTTTACAGTCTGCCAGATCGTTTCAGGACCCCCTCCGTTTTCCCCGTATCCTTTTTATGATTCTTCTTTTTTGATGATGCCTTCTGCGAGAAGCCACTGAACCATGTCATGGATCGTCTCTTCATAAGATCTGGTCGTGTATCCGAGTTCCTCTTTGGCCTTCGAGGAATCGAAACGGTTGTTCCTCGCCATGCTGTAAACATTAAATGATGTCATAAGCGCTTTTTCCCCGCTCTTCTTTGCCTTTGCTTCCATCATGCGCGCCATGAGGTTTGCCGCAAAGGTCGGCAGAAATACGCTCACCTTTTTCCCGCCGCTCTCATCCGTGACCATCCGGCAGAATTCTTTGAATGTCACGGGCTCATTTGCCAGGATATAGCATTCACCGCACCTTCCCTTCGAGACGGCCGCGATCATCCCCTGCGCCAGATCCCTGACATCGCAAAGGTTGAAGTCTCCGTCTATTCCCATGGGAAGCTCCCCGTTGATGATCCGGATCAGGTTCTGGGTAGGCTCACCGATGGCATAATCTCCGGGGCCCATGATGCCGCTGGGGTGGACAATGCAGGCGTTCAGTCCTCTGTGATGAATGGCGTCCAGGACTTCCTGACTTGCCAGTGCCTTACTCATTGCATAGCAGCCCGGTACTTTTGTCTCGTCGAAATAGTCGATCTCTTTGATGGCAGTTCCCTCCGGCTGCTCGGGAATCGCGCCGGTGCTCGAGCAGTAAACCAGCTTTCTGACCTGCGGCGTTCCAAGGCACAGCTCGATAATATTCTTTGTCCCTCCCACATTCACATCTATTACTTTCTGGTTAAAGTCCGGACTGGAAGTCACAATACTTGCGATATGAAGCACGACCGCCTCCGCTCCTTCAGGCAGAGCAAAAAACGGCTTCAGGCTTTCGATATCCGTGAGATCTCCCTCGACGATTTCCGCTTCTTCCGGTACAAACTTCCTGGCAGGATCATTCGGCAGGATAAAAGCCCTGACCTTCTTTCCTTCATCGATCAGCTGGCGGCACACGGTTCCGCCGAGAAAGCCTGCCGCTCCGGTAACCAGATAGAGAATCTCCTTGAAACCTTCTGTTGACATACTGCGATTCCTCCTTTTTTGTGAAAAAACTGAAAATTCATGGTGCGGTGTGGTTTGGCGATAACTGCATTACCGATAATTGGATTATCCAAATGTCAGAAAATAACCTTCCAGAGTATTCCGGAAGTGTTATCGTGGAAGTGTTGTCATGGAAAAAAGGTTATGGAATTATTGTCGTGAAATAAGAGTCATGGAAAGATTTTCAGAAATGCGATGCATCATTCAGGCTTCTTAAACCCCAATGCATCGTACCAGTTGATAAAGTGATGTATGGTCTGTGCATGCCTTTCGAACTGTTCCCAGGTAAAATCCAGCAGAAACGGCTCATAGCAGAGAGCCCAGATGCTGAAGGTAAGGACATGCAGTTCCTCTGCCGTGATCTCCCTTTCGACCAGTCCTCGCCGCCGTGCTTCCTGATAGTATTTATAATCCATCAAATTCATTTTCTCAGTCCAGTCCTGATGGAAATTCTCATATCGGGTTCCAGAAGCACAACGGATCAGAAGTGTAAAGCATTCTCTTCGGTCATATAAAAACCTGAGCCATTTCCTGGTGTTTTCCACCGGCATGGAAAAGGAATGATACAGTTCCCGGTCCGTAAGGTTTGTCAGATCCGTTTTCTCTATTCCGGCAACATACTCTGTCAGTTCCTGAACCGTATCCGATACAAGTGCAGAGAACAATTCTTCTTTTCCGGCATAACGTTTGTACAGAGCACCTGTCGTAACTCCCGCCTCCTTACAGATATCTGTCAGTGAAGAAAGCTTATAGCCCTTTTTCAGGAACTCTGATTTCGCCGCGCTCAGCAGACGGGAATCAATACTCTTATCCGGAACAGACATAACTTATCCTCTCCTTTACTGATAATTGCATTATCAGTATACTCTACGTGAAAAGAAAATTCAACAAATAACAGAAGAAAAATGATGGGATCTTCGTCAAATAGACATAGTTCACGGTTTCACCGGCCGGAGGCCGTGAACTGTAACGGGTTTTCGCAGCCACACCCAGTCCTCTCCTGCCTGAATTGACATGCCGGAAAAATACAGATATACTGAATTTCAGGATTTCGATCCATGATCCCAGTATCACTGATTCCAGTATCACTGTTCCGCAAAATGGTGCCTTTCTTTACTGGAATCATAAATTTCTGCCAACATCTGAAAAGGAGGGTCTGCAGTTGAAAGTACTGATCGTTTACTATACCCAGTCCGGAAACACGCAGAAGATCGCCAGTCGTATTGCGAAGGGAGCTGCCACCGCGGGTGCGGAGGTGACAATGCTCCGGCTGAAACGGGTAACATATGAAATGCTTGAGGATTACGACCTGATTGGCTTCGGAAGCCCTGTTTGGAAGGCCGATACCCCGAACATGCACGCTTTCATCGACAAGCTCCCGCAGCAGAACGGAAAGCACTGCTTTGTCTTCAATACCCACGGTACTCTTCCCCATCTGTATTTTCCGATCGTCATCCCGAATCTTAAGTCCCACGGCTTTCTGCCCATCGGCTACAAGGGCTGGTACGGAGATGTGAATATGCCGGGAATGCCAAAGCCCTACTATACCATGGGGCATCCGGACGAACAGGATCTTTCCGAAGCAGAGGCTTTCGGAAAAGAGATGGTGGAAAACAGCCCTAGGATCGCCGCCGGAGAAACCAGCCTGATCTATCCGGACCCGGAAATGAACGACAAGGTATTCGAGCAGGCCATGATCTGCTCCAATATGCTGCTCTGTCCGACAAATCCGCAGGGAGCCTTTCTCCGTGATCCCGAAAAATGCAGATATCCCAAATGTCATGTGTGTATGGACAACTGTATGATGGGCTACATCGATCTTTCCAGAGATCCGCAGGTCTTCGGCAACCGGGGAGACCGCTGCGATGACTGACATGAATGCTGCTACTGCTTCATGATCTGTCCCTTCGGCGCCATCTATACCGAGGATCCCCATCAGTTTGAAAAAGACAAAGGCATCCGTCATAAAAATTTCGAAGTGATGCTTGACCGGGATGAAGCCGAGGGCACCTTCCGGAGGCATATCCCGGCAGACGAGGTAGGCTTCGATACGCCATACATCTACTGGCATCCGCAGAGGCCTTATCTGAAGGTTCCCCGGGAAGACGATCCCATGGACAGCGAGTGATTGCTTTTGGAAACGGAATGCGGTATAATACCAGCATTGCATGCTAAAGTGCAGAACTGTAATTTGTTAAAGCAGACAGAGGTAATGAGAGGCAAGAACACATTATGAGAGACGAGAAGCTGCTGGAGGCCCTGACCCAGATCTGGGGGGTCTCCGGCTACGAGAAAGACGTCAGGAAATTCATCGAAAAAGAAGTAAAACCCTATGCAGACGAGATGTGGACAGATGCCGTAGGGAACCTGATCGTCCTGAAGAAAGGAACGCAGGGACCGGGCAGCAGGAAGATCATGTACTGCGCCCATACAGACCAGATTGGATTCATGGTGAAGAATATCGAAGAAAACGGCCTGATCCGTATCTGCAACATGGGCTGGAACTGGGCCGGCTCCGCCTATAACGAGCGTGTGATCTTCCGGAACGGCACGGTGGGCGTGGTCGGCTGCTATGGTCCTATCGAGGAAGCAAAAAACCAGATCGAGAAGCTGTTTGTGGATATCGGGTCCTCCGGCAGAGAAGAAACCATGAAACTGGTAAAACTCGGGGACTGCTGCACCTACGAAGGAAAATATGTCCATCTCGCTTCCGGAAAGCTCTGCTCCGTGGCCCTCGACGACAGGCTGGGATGCTACCAGCTGATCGAAGCCCTGAAGGAAAACCCGGGCACATATCCCAACGACTGTTACTACTGCTTTGTCGTCCAGGAGGAGGTGGGTACCAGAGGCTCCAAAGTCGCAGCCCAGCAGATCCTTCCGGACATCGGCATTGCAGTGGATATCACTCCCGCCCACGATTACCCCAACGATCTGACCGGCAGCAACAAAATCGGCGGCGGCATCGGCATCAAGATCTGCGATCCTTCCGTGATCGCCGATGAGATGGTGGTTTCTGTGATGGAAAAACTATGCGCGGAAAAATCGATCCCGTACCAGAGAGAAGTCATCGACAGAGGAGGCACGGATGCTTCCAGCATGAATCTCACCGGCGCCGGAGCAAGGACCGGCGGTATCTGTGTGACAACCAGATATCCCCATTCCCAGAGCTGCGTGGTCGACGCCGGGGATATCGAGGCCGGCATCGATCTGATGAACGCCTTCTCCGCCTGTGATTTCCGGACAGAAGAGGACAATCTATGAAAGATTCTCGTCAGCTGATCCGGAAAAACGGGATTCTGTTCAAAAATGCCACAGTCCTTACCATGGATAATCACCAGGTCCTGTACGGATGCGATGTCCGTATCCAGAGGTTGCCTTCGCTGCCGGAAAATACAGCGTCCGCCATCCTTCAGGACCGTGAAGAACGTGCTGTCTGTGATACAGGATCAAAGACTGCGGGAACACAAAACGGTCCGGCAGCGGTCATCACGGATGTAAAGCCCGGTCTCCTGCCCTTCGACGGGGATCAGGTGGTGGACTGCACGGGGAAATATCTGATGCCTGGCCTCATCGACGCCCATGTCCATTTTGACCAGGACTATATGGGAGTCATGCTTCTGGCAGCAGGGATCACCTCCGTCCGGAACATGCGCGGCTACACAGAACATGCAGAAAGGAAAAGACGGATCCGGGAGGGGCTGCTCCCGGGGCCGTATATCGAATCCACCGGCCCGATCTTTGACGGCGAGGATCCCAATATCCCCGAAAATGACAACTGGATCATCCGGAGCTTTGAAGACGCCGACGAAGCCATCGCCTTCACCATGGAACTGGGCTTTCGTTTCGTGAAGACCTATCCCTCCATCCGGCCGGAGGTGTACCGTTACCTGATGCGCCGCTGCGCGGATGAGGACCTGCCTGTCTCCGGCCATATGACCAAAACCATCAGCCATCAGGAGCTGATGGATCTGGGCTACTACTGCTGCGAGCATGCCAGTTCTCTTCCGAAGGTGGACGAGGATATCGACTGCATCAGCAGGGCAGGCCTCTGGTTCTGCCCCACACAGCTGGTCTGCGAGACCCTTCCGGATTATGTATGGAACGGAAAAAGGCTCCAGGACCTGGAAAAATGGGATGCACTTCCCGTCTGTGTCCAGCAGGAATGGCTCCGGAAAAATGAAGTGATCGCAGAAAGCTACAGGAAGCAGGGGATCCATCCGGATATCCGGATCATCATCAACCGCGGCCGGCGTTTTATGGAGCACTCCTCCCGCATCCTGGCAGGGTCCGACTGTGCCTACCCGGGAGTCATTCCGGGCTTTTCCCTCTGGACAGAGCTGGAAAAGCTGGTGAATCTTTACGGGATGACCAGCGAGGAAGCCCTCCTTTCTGCCACCGCAAGGCCTGCGGCGTGCATGAAACTGGGCGGCCGCAAGGGGCGGATCGCAGAGGGCATGGACGCGGATCTGATTTTGCTGTCACAGAACCCGCTGTCCGATATCCGGCACATATCCGCCATACAGACCGTTGTATCAGATGGTAAGCTTTATTCCCTGGATTTTCTGGAAAGGGAGCTTAAAAACATACACCAAATCACACATCTCCCGGAAAGCGCGGGAGGAAAAGAAAGGAGAACCCAATGAAAAAAACTGCATTCCTCACAGGTACAATTCTGGCCCTCTGCCTGACAACCGGAGTTTTTGCCTCTGACAGGACAGATATCAACATCGCCATCGATTCCGATATTGAGTCCCTGCATCCTTCAGACTGGAACACCACCAACGAAAAAAACATCGGCGACCAGATTTACGATACTCTGATGTATGTCCCCATGGACGGAAACATGGATAAGGTCGAACCCCGGATCGCCTCCGGTTATACCCAGAGCGAGGACGGCCTTGTCTATACCTTCACCATCCGCAGCGATGTAACCTTCCACGATGGTACGCCGCTGACCGCAGAGGACTGCGCTTTCTCCGTCCAGCTGTATATCGATTCCGAATACCAGGGAACCTCTGCCGACGTAGGCAGTGTAGAAGCCCCGGACGCTTCCACACTTGTGGTTACTCTGAACGCGCCTTTCGCTCCCTTCCTTTCAGATATCTGCGCCATGCATATCGGCTCTAAGGCATATCATGACGCTGCCTCCGAGGAAGATTTCATGACAAAGCCCATCGGCTCCGGTCCCTACAAATTCGTGAGCCATGCCATCGACACCAATGTCATTCTGGAGGCTTATGACGGATATTACCGCGGAGAGCCCGCCATCAAAAATGTGAATTACTATGTGATCAAGACCACCGCTCCCCAGGCCCTGATGAGCAATCAGGTAGACTTCGCGGAGATCGACGCTTCCGCGCTTCCCATGCTGCAGGCCATGCCGGACATTGTGGTCTCCCCGGTTCCCACCTCCGGGTATTCCCATCTGGTCATGAACCTGGAAAAGGCTCCCTTCGACGATGTCAGAGTCCGCCAGGCCATCAACTACGCCATCAACAGAGAGAACATCGTGAATGTGATCTATGAGGGCGAAGCAGAGGTCAACTCCAATATCTGCGCAAAAACCCGCTACGGCTATTCTGATGACCAGCTCCAGTATACCTATGATCCGGACAAAGCCAGAGAGCTTCTGGCGGAAGCAGGCGTAGAAGAAGGCACCGATCTTGGCTCCATCCTCTGTGCGGAGAAATACTCCAACCTGGCCACCGTACTCCAGGCAGACCTCGCAGCCGTAGGACTGAATGCCCAGATCGATGTCAAGGAGTTCAACGCCTTCATCGGACAGCTCACCAGCGGCGACTTTTCTCTGTGCGCACTGGAAATGACTCTGGAGGGCGACACCCAGATGCTGGAATATGCCCTGACCACTCCGTTTATCGGCATGGCAAACAACGCCAGATATTCCGATGAAACTATGGACAGGCTGTTTGAAGAGGCCCGCGTGGAGCCGGACAACGAAAAGAGACTGGCCCTCTTCGACGAGATCCTGAACAAAGCCCAGAATGAGGCTGTCTACGCCGTCATCTGCAACCCGCAGATCCTCTACGCCTATCACAAGGACCTGACCGTGACCGATTTCGTCCTGGAAGGAAATTACTATCTGTTTGACTACGCCTGGAACTGATGCCGGTCGCTTTGAAAATATGACTAAATACATTATAAAAAGAATTCTGTATATGATCCCGGTTCTGCTGGGCGTCTCGTTTCTGGTCTTTACGATCCTTTCCCTGACGCCCGGCGATCCGGGCAGTATTATCCTGGGAATCACCGCAAAGCCGGAGGATATTGCCCGTCTGAACGCGGAGTTCGGGTATGACAGGCCCTTCTTCGTCAGGTTTTTCACCTACATCGGGAATATTGTCTTCCATCTGGATCTGGGCACCTCCTACGCGACCCGCCAGCCGGTGATCAATTCCATCATGGCCCGTTTCCCGAATACGCTCCTGCTGGCGGCCATGGCCATGGCCGTCGAATGCCTCCTGGGGGTCTCCATGGGGATCATCTCCGCGGTCAGGCAATATTCCGTCCTTGACCGGGTGATGGTGGTGGTGGCTCTGGTATTCGCCTCGATCCCGGGCTTCTGGCTCGGCCTGATGCTGATCACGGTATTTTCCATCCGCTTAAAGCTTCTCCCCGTTTTCGGGGCCGATACGCTCCGGCACTTTATCCTGCCGACCCTTACCGTATCTCTGACCAGCGCCGCGGGGCTTCTTCGTCTGACCCGTGCCTCCATGCTGGAAACGGTCCGTCAGGAATACATCCGCACCGCCCAGGCCAAGGGAGCCGGCGAGCGGGTCGTGATCTGGAAGCACGCGCTCCGGAACGCCCTGATCCCGGTCATCACCAGCATGGGGACAGGCTTCGGAGCGTCCCTCGGCGGCGCCATCATTGCGGAGACGGTGTTCTCCATGCCCGGCATGGGAACCCTGATGACCAACGCCATCCGTCAGAAGGATGTGCCCACCGTTATGGGGGCCACATTGTTCCTGGCCGTCATGTTCAGCGTTGTCGTTCTGATCGTGGACATTCTGTACGCGTTCATAGATCCCCGTATTAAAGCAAAATACAGAAACGAGGGCAGGGGACGTGGATAAGAAGAATAAAAGAAGAAAGCATTCTCAACTGAAGGAATTCTGGCGGAGGTTCCGGAAAAACAGGACCGCCATCCTGGGCCTTGTCATCCTGGCCGTGATCGTCTGCATCGCCGTTTTCGCGGACCTCATCGTCCCTTATGCCAGGTGTATCGAACAGGTCGGCGCCGATCGTCTGCAGCCGCCGAACCCCTCTCACTGGTTCGGCACGGACGAACTGGGACGGGATCTGTTTTCCCGGGTCGTACACGGAGCAAGGTATTCCCTCTTTGTCGGAGTGGTCACCTCCCTGATCGCACTGGCCATCGGCGCGGTTCTCGGAGCCAGCGCAGCATACTTTGGCGGAATGGTCGACAACGTGATCATGCGTATCATCGATGTCTTCATGTGCGTGCCCCCCATCCTTCTCTCTCTGGCCGTAGTCTCCGCTCTGGGCACCAGTCTGCGGAACCTGATCATCGCCATCACCATTTCCTGTATACCCGGCAATACCCGGCTCATCCGCTCCGTGGTCCTGACCGTGGCCGAACAGGATTATGTGGAGGCTGCCAGGTCCTACGGCACCACCAACCGCCGGATCATTTTCCGCTATGTTCTGCCCAACGCCATGGGGCCTATCATCGTCAATACCACAATGATGATCTCGGACATGATCCTTTCCGCGGCAGGGCTTTCCTTTATCGGAATGGGCATCCAGCCTCCTGCCCCGGAATGGGGCGCGCTGCTTTCCAACGCGCAGACCTACATCTTTACCGCACCTTATCTGCTGTTTTTCCCGGGCATCTTTATCATCCTCACCTCCCTTTCCTTCAACCTGGTGGGAGACGGCCTGACCGACGCTCTGGATCCGAAGCTGAAAGACTGAGACAAATATCATGAATAACGAATTATTACAGGTGAAAAACCTGTCTGTTCAATACAAGACCGACCTGGAGACCGTCTATGCCGTAAACGATGTGAGTTTTTCCATCTGCGAAGGGGAGACCCTGGGGCTGGTGGGGGAGACCGGAGCCGGAAAGACCACCACTGCCCTGGGAATCATGGGGCTGCTGCCGAAGCGGACTGCCCATATCACAGGCGGCAGCATCTCCTACAAGGGCAGGGAGCTCACAGAGCTTTCCAAAAAGGAGCTTCTGGGGGTCCGGGGAAAACAGATCTCCATGATCTTCCAGGATCCCATGACAGCCCTGAATCCGGTACTGACGGTGGGGGACCAGATCGGAGAGACTCTCCGGCTGCACAATACGGAGAACCTTTCCGGAGAGGCCATCGAAAAAAAGGTGGACGAAATGCTGGAAATGGTGGGCATTCCGCCGGAAAGAAAAAAGGAATATCCCTATCAGTTTTCCGGCGGCATGCGCCAGAGGGTGGTCATTGCCATAGCCCTGATCTGTGATCCATCCCTTCTGATCGCGGATGAACCTACCACCGCCCTGGATGTGACGATTCAGGCTCAGATTCTTTCCATGATCTGCGATCTTCAGCGAAAATACGGTACCGCCGTGATCATGATCACCCATGACATGGGGGTCGTGGCTGAAACCTGCGACAAGGTTGCCATCATGTATGCCGGCCAGATCGTAGAGTACGGAGAACTGAAGGATATTTTCACGGGGGATGATCACCATCCCTATACCATAGGATTGTTTGGTTCCATCCCTTCCCTGACAAAAAAATACCGGAGACTCACCCCCATCGAGGGCCTGATGCCGGACCCGACAACACTGCCGGCAGGCTGCTGTTTTGCGGAAAGATGCAGTCACTGTCAGGAGATCTGCCGGAGGGAAAAGCCGCAGCCCGTCGTTTCCGGCAGCCATATGATCCGCTGCCACGCGGCGGATGCGCACCTGGCTGCAGCTTCCGATTTCTTCGAAAAAGATTTGTCCCGGGGGTAAGAGTCTATGTCGGATGTCATTTTAAAGGTTTCTCATTTAAAGAAGTATTTCAGGACAGGCGCAGGGCTTCTGCACGCAGTGGATGATGTGAGCTTCTCCGTACCCGGCGGCTCTACCATCGGGGTCGTGGGAGAATCGGGCTGCGGAAAGTCCACCCTGGGCAGGACGGTACTGCGCCTGAATGAACCGACAGACGGTTCTGTCCTTTTTGAAGGTCAGGAACTGATTGGAGCCAGCAAAAAGACTCTGGCAAAGATCCGTCCGCAGATGCAGATGATCTTCCAGGATCCCTACGCCAGCCTGAACGGGCGTATGACCGTCCAGCAGCTCATCGCGGAGCCTCTGATCGTGAACAGAGTCTGCAGAAACCGGCGGGAGATCGACCAGAAGGTCAGCGAGATCATGGAGGTGGTCGGACTTTCCGAAAGACTGACTTATGCCTATCCCCACGAGCTGGACGGCGGCAGACGCCAGAGGATCGGCGTGGCCAGGGCTCTTGTCCTGGACCCGAAATTCATTGTCTGCGATGAACCGGTCTCTGCCCTGGATGTCTCCATCCAGGCCCAGATCCTGAACCTCCTGATGGATCTTCAGGAGGAGCGGAATCTGACATATATGTTCATCACCCACGATCTTTCGGTGGTCAGGCATATCTCCAGCAGGATCATGGTCATGTATCTTGGAAAATGCGTGGAAGAGGCAGATGCCGACCGGCTTTTCGAGAATCCGGCCCATCCCTACACGCAGGCTCTTCTGGCGGCCATTCCCATTCCCAGTGTCTCCTCGCAGCATGTCCACAGGACTCTCCTCCAGGGCGAGGTGACCAGTCCTGTCAATCCGGCTCCTGGCTGCCGTTTTGCCCAGCGCTGCAAATATGCCTGCGAAGCCTGCCGTAAAGAAGATATTCCACTGAAAGAAATCGAGCCCGGGCATTTCTGTGCCTGTGTGCGGGAAGGATAGAAAACCATGAGTACATACACCTGGCCATATAAGAATGAATTTGGCCTGAGAGAAGACCTCTCCTGCGATGTCCTGGTCCTGGGCGGCGGGCTTTCCGGCTGCTTTGCAGCCATCTCCACCGCGAAGGCGGGCCGGCAGGTGATCCTGCTGGAAAAGGGAGCCGTCGTGCGAAGCGGCAGCGGCGGCACCGGGTTCGACCACTGGGAAAGCGCCTGTACCAATCCCTGTTCCGGCGTTACCCCGGAGGAGATCGCCTGGGCCTATGTCCATGAACAGGACTGGTACAGCAACGGGATCGCCCACTATATTGAATGCCGCGAAGGGTACGACCGTCTCCTGGATCTGGAGTCCTACGGCGGAAAGATCCGGGACACAGAAGGGGAATTCGCCGGAGCCCCCTTCAGGGACGAAAAGACCGGTCTGATGTTCGCCTACGATTATAAGAACAGATTTACGCTCCGGGTCTGGGGCTCCACCTTCAAGCCCGCTCTGGAGAAGGAAATGAAGCGGCTCGGCGTCCGCATTCTGGACCGGACAGAGGCCACAGGCCTGCTGCTCTCCGAAGAGAATGGCAAAAAGCGCTGCGCCGGAGCCATGGGAATGGATGTCCGGACGGGGAAATTCCTCTGCGTCCATGCAAAGGCCGTGGTGCTCTGTATGTCAAGACCAGCCAGAGTCTGGCTCTTCAATGCAGATACTCCCGGTCTCTGTGAATTCCGTCCTTTCCAGAGCATCGGCAGCGGCCATGCCATGGGCTGGAGAGCGGGCCTTGAATTCACCATGATGGAAAAGACCGTCCGGGCAGAGTTTTCCGCCGCGGGCAGAAGCTTTCCGCCCTATGGGGCAGGGAACAACCATAACACCTGGTACGCCGCCACCATGGTAGACGCCCGTGGCGTGGAGATCCCCTATGTGGACCGGGACGGAAAGGAACTGGAAACCGTGCTGGACCGCTATCTGCCGGCTCCGGGGCAGAAATTTTTCCTGAAGGGCGGCGTCATCGACGATCCGAAGTATGAATACAGGGGACCGGAAACGCTTCCCTTTGAGGAACTGATGAAGAGGGGCTACCGCCTGCCCTTCTATGCGGATCTCTCCCGGATGCCGGAATACGAGAGACGGGTCATCTGGGGCATGATGGTAGGAGAAGAGGCCAAGACAAAGATCCCCATCTACCAGAATTATACGGAGCGGGGCTTCGATCCCCGGAAGCATATGCTGCAGAGCTATGGCACCGGCTGGCAGTCCGCCAGCTTTCTGGAGCAGGAACGGCAGTTCTTCGGCGCTCCTGGCGGCCTGATGCACGACTGGGATCTCTCCACAAACATCCCGGGCATCTACGCTGCCGGCGACCAGCTCTATGCCTCCGACTGCGCCGGCTTTGCCTGCGCCACCGGCCACTATGCCGGACGGAAAGCAGCCGCGTACGCGGAAAGTCAGGGACACGGCAGCGGCGAAACCTTCCCTGTGCAAGGTCAGGAGGAAACAGGAAAAGTATCGGGACCCGATGCCTCTTCTTTCTCCTCTTCCAGTCTGGAAGAGCAGATCCAGGCAGAGATGGAACGTCTCTACGCTCCGCTTCTGGTGAACCCGGAGGAAGGTATTTCCTGGAAGGAGCTGAACAGCGCCATCTCCAAGGGAATGCAGAATTACTGCGGCGGCGTCAAATGCGATGAGCTTCTTTCCGAGGGCCTCGATCTTCTGGAGGGCTTCTCGCAAAGCGAGGCGAAAGCCATGTACGCCCGGAATCCTCATGAGCTGATGCGGGTGCATGAGGTGCTGGATATCCTGGAGGTGGCGAAGCTGGTGCTTCATGCTTCCCTGTCCAGAAAATCCTCCAGCAGGCCGCTTTGTTTCCAGCGGAGCGATCACCCGGAGCCCGATCCGGAAAAAGACCGGCATCATATCGTGATCCGGCAGGAAAATGGCACGGTGATGACCAGAGATGTCCCCCTGGATTTCTTCGGAGACCTGAAGAGCGAATACGAAGCCCGCAACACGGACTACCATCCCGATCGGAAAGATGCATAATAAAAAGCTCCCGGACCATACAGGATCCGGGAGCCGGAAGGAAGATTTTGGAACATGAACTTAAATATTCTGGAAAAGATCAGAGCATTTCCCATTGAGGTACAGGAAGAAACCTGCTCGGTGAGACCCATTATTTACGACCCGGAAAAATGCATCGGCTGCAACAGCTGCGCATCGGTATGCCAGTGCGACATCCTCCTGCCCTCCCCGGTGAAGGGAGAGCATCCCATTGTCATGTACCCCGGAGAATGCTACTACTGCGGTGCCTGCGTGATGGCCTGCCCCCGCCCGGG
>JAFOJB010000480.1 GCA_017420455.1 Blautia sp. | reverse complement strand
GATGGTGGAGATCGCCAGAAACCTGATCCAGGACGACCTTCGTGTGCTGATCATGGACGAGCCGACCTCCTCGCTTTCGGCGGCAGAGGTGAAGGTGCTCTTCAAGATCATGCGGGAGCTCCTGGCACAGGGGATTTCCATCGTCTATATTTCCCACCGTCTGGAGGAGATTTTGGAGATCGGCGACCACGTGACCATTCTCCGGGACGGAAAATATGTGGACGACGCGGACGTAAAGGATATCGAGCTTGGCTGGATCGTGGAACGGATGGTAGGAAAGAATACGCAGTATCACCGGTTTGAGAGAGGCATTGACCTGGATCATGCGGAAAAGCTGCTGGAGATCAGGGATCTCTGCCTTCCGAAAAAGGGCGGCGGCTGGCTCCTGGACCATGTGAACATGTATCTGAAGAAGGGCGAGGTTCTGGGAATCTATGGACTTCTCGGCGCAGGACGGAGCGAGCTGTTTGAATGCCTGATGGGGCTTCATCCGGAGCATACCGGAGAGGTGATCTTCGAAGGAAAGCCCATGAAGATCAGCAGCATTTCCGGGCAGATCAAAAAGGGACTTGCGCTGGTGCCGGAGGACCGGCAGGCACAGGGGCTGATCCAGACGCTGGATATCTGCAAGAATACTTCCATCGCGTCCCTGCAGAACTACAGGAGGCTCTTCTTCCTGAACAGCAAGTCGGAGGAAGCGGCTGTGGACGAGCAGATCCGGGATATCCATATCAAGGTCGCGGACAAGAAGCTCCCGATTCTTTCTCTTTCCGGCGGAAACCAGCAGAAGGTTGTTATCGGAAAGGGTCTTCTGACCCATCCGACGGTGCTTCTGATGGATGAACCTTCCAGAGGTATCGATATCGGTGCAAAGACGGAAGTGTTCGAGATCATTCATGAATTTTCCGAGAGAGGGCTTTCTATTATCGTCATCTCTTCGGAGCTGAAGGAGATCATGGCCATCGCGGACAGGATCTATGTGCTTTCCAATGGAAAATGCACGGGAGAACTGCAGGGAGAAGAGATCACGGAAGACAATCTGGTACGCACATCCTATGCAGGTCTTGGAACAGGACGCGGGTGATAAATGGATATCAGGACCTGTTTCAGATGAAACGGAACCATTGGACGGCCGTTTATATTCTGGACGGGTGCCTTACTGGAGGAGAAACAACATGAAAAATAAAAACAACAATCAGCTGTTAATGACATTGCTGAAGGGCCGTACTTTTATTGTTCTGATCATTCTGGTCATTTTCTTCAGCTTTGCCGCGAAATCATTTTTATCGCCCACGACGCTTACCATGGTAGCCAAGCATGTGGCACTGTATGGTATCCTGGCCCTGGGTATGACATTTGTCATCATCACCGGCGGAATTGACCTTTCTGTTGGCTCCGTGGTAGGCCTTACCGGTATGCTGGCAGGCGGTCTGATCCAGGAGGGTCTTACCGTAGGAAACAAGACACTCTACTTCAGCGTACCGCTGATCATTGTCATCATGCTGGTGTTCGGCTGTCTGGTCGGTCTGATCAACGGCCTCATCGTGACCAAGCTGGGCGTGGCGCCTTTCATTGCCACGCTGGGTACCATGTATATCTGCCGCGGCTTCGCGAACCTTCGCTCCGGCGGTGCTACCTTCAGCAGCATCGCAGGTTATGAAGGCCTTGGAAATACCGGTTTTAAGGCCCTGGGAAGCAATATCGCCAATATTCCTGCCGGCGTCTATGTTTTCGCCATTCTGGCCCTGATCTCCGCAGTCCTGCTGAAGAAGATGAACTTCGGCTGGTATGTGCTGGCAGTGGGCGGCAATGAAAAGAGCGCCCGCCTTTCCGGAATCAAGGCAGACAAGATCAAGATCATCGTATATATGATCTCCGGCTTCTGCGCGGCCTGGGTCGGCATGATCAATACCGCACAGCTTTCCGCAGCGCATCCTGCTTCCGGAGACGGCTGGGAAATGAACGCCATCGCAGCCACCGTTCTTGGCGGCACCTCCATGGCCGGTGGTTCCGGAACCATCGTAGGAACCATCGTCGGCGCTTTCGTCATCGGCGTCATCAATGACGGTATGACAATGTGCGGCGTATCGGAATTCTGGCAGAAGGTCATCCGGGGCGTGGTGATCATCCTCGCTGTCGTCATCGACCAGGTACAGAGAAACCTGCAGGCAAAGATGGCTCTCCAGGCAAGAAACGCAGGCTGATGAGCCTGGATGGATGCAGCCGCACATGTGACTGCGGCTGCATCTGACCGCAGGGAGCTGTCAGGAAAAGCCTGCGCAGGATACGCAGGGTTTTCCATCGGGTGTGATGGTCAGAAACCGCGGACACAGCAGGAACGATTTCTGATCGGTGCGGCCGGAGAAAAAGACAGGAAAATTCTGAACGGCTTTACAAAAGCGCCGTTCGACAACAATCTATGTTCAATAACATTAAAATTTCTGAGACATTTCAGGTATAACGAGTGAACGCCCGATGTTTTCAGACAGATACGGCAGTTAATTGCGTTCACG
>JAFOJB010000479.1 GCA_017420455.1 Blautia sp. | reverse complement strand
TCTGTTGCTTCATATAACCGTCATCCTTCGGTCCAGAAAGCACCGATTTAAAATCCTTCTTCCGGCAGTACAGGCAGCATACCGTCTCATGTATAATGTTGATCAGATTGCCAGAAGCCGATTACGAATCATTCTGACGGGAATGCTGCTTTCACCCCTTTATCAGGGGCCGGGTGATCTGTCGGATACGAAGGATATATTGGAAGAAAAGAGGGGGCAGCCAGATCAGCATGCCCCCATTCACTGTCATTTGTTCAGTACCTGGCACTCCTTCCGGAATACCCGGAACATCTGTACGCTCCTCCGGACATCTGCCGCAGAAGCCGCCGGCAGTTTATCTCTTTACTCTGGCTCCTGCACCGCCCATGATGGCTTCTACTTCATTCCTGCTCGCCATGGTCGTATCTCCCGGTGTAGTCATGGCAAGCGCGCCATGAGCTGCTCCATAGTTGACAGCCTTCTCCGGGTCGCCGGTAGCCATCAGGCCGTACACAAGACCGGAAGCGAAAGAATCGCCGCCGCCTACACGGTCCATGATCTCCAGTCCCTGATAATCCTTTGCCTTGTAGATCTCGCCATCTGCCCAGCAAAGCGCGCTCCAGTCATTGACAGTAGCAGTCTTCACCGTACGAAGCGTGGTAGCCACGACCTTGAAATTCGGATAGGTCTCCGCCGCCTTGTTGATCATCTTCTTGTAGCCTTCGATATTCAGGGTCTTCAGGTTCTCATCGTTGCCCTCGATCTGGAAACCAAGGCAGGCGGTAAAGTCTTCCTCATTTCCGATCATGACATCCACATACTTCGCGATTTCCTTGTTGACCTCCTGTGCTTTTTCAATTCCGCCGATCGCGCTCCACATGGAAGGACGGTAATTCAGGTCATAAGATACGATGGTGCCGTATTTCTTGGCGGTCCTGATCGCCTCGATGACGGTCTCGCAGGACTGCTCGGAAAGAGCCGCATAGATACCGCCGGTATGAAGCCAGCGCACACCGCATTTTCCGAAGATATACTCGAAATCGAAATCAGAAGGAGCTGCTTTGGAAATGGCAGTGTTCGCACGGTCAGAACAGCCTACCGCTCCGCGGATACCGAAACCTCTTTCTGTAAAGTTCAGTCCGTTACGGCAGACTCTGCCCATTCCATCGGTCTTCATCCATTTGATAAAGCAGGTATCCACGCCGCCCTGAAGGATGAAATCCTCCATCAGCTTGCCGACTTCGTTGTCCGCAAAAGCAGTGATCACAGCCGTCTTCATGCCAAAGCATCTTCTCAGGCCTCTGACTACATTGTACTCTCCGCCGCCTTCCCAGGCACGGAACTGTCTTGCAGTACGGATCCTGCCTTCGCCCGGATCCAGACGGAGCATAACCTCTCCGAGGCTGACAGCGTCAAACATACATTCTTCTGCAGGTCTTAAATTCAGATTCATCTTTTATTACCCCCTGATCTCCTTAACAATATCTGCTGCTTCTTTTACCATGTTGGTGATGGTCTCATAATCTCCTGCCTGAACCAGATCTTTCTTTACCATCCAGCTTCCGCCGCAGGCGATGATCTTGTTAAAGCCAAGATACTCTCTGACATTTGCAGCGCTGATGCCGCCGGTGGGCATAAAAGTAACATTTACATAAGGAGCAGCCAGTGCCTTGATCATCTTCAGACCGCCTGCCGGTTCTGCCGGGAAGAATTTCACGGTGGTAAGTCCCAGGGACAGCGCCATTTCGATCTCCGTGGGAGTCTGGATTCCCGGTGTCATGGGGATATTCTTCTCCTGGCAGTATTTTACGACCTCCGGATTCAATCCGGGGCTGACGATAAACTTAGCGCCTGCCGCCACTGCCCTGTCTACCTGTTCGGTGGTGAGGACAGTTCCTGCTCCGACCAGCATGTCCGGATATTTGCTGCTCATGATCCGGATGGATTCCTCGGCGGCCGCCGTACGGAAGGTAACCTCCGCGCAGGGAAGCCCGCCTTCGCAGAGGGCTTTTGCAAGAGGCTCCGCGTCCTTGGCATCGTCAAGAACGACTACGGGAATGATACCTATTTTTCTGAACTGCTCAAAGATTGTAGACATATGATATACTCCTTTTCTATGAATTATACACGTCGATGATTCTGTCGCGGGGAAACAGCATTCTGCCGGAAACCTCTTTTATCCGCAGGAACTTAAAGAACTACGCCATCCTTAAAAATGGAAATCTCACGGTAGCCCCGCTCTTCGGCCTTCGTCTTTTTCCCGCTGGCGATCTCCAGTACAAAATCAAGAAGACGGTCGCCTGCTGCATCCAGAGGCTCCCCTTCCGCCACGGTTCCGGCGTTGAAATCGATCCAGGCGCTCTTTTTCTCGTACAGCGGCGTATTGGTGGAGATCTTTACCGTGGGAGCAGGAGCGCCGAAGGGTGTTCCTCTTCCGGTGGTAAAAAGAATCATATGGCACCCGGCAGCCGTCATGACGGTAGAAGAAACCAGGTCATTTCCTGGTCCGGAAAGAAGGTTCAGACCTTTTGTCTTTACAATATCGCCATAGGAAAGAACGTCCACGACCTGGGCGCTTCCGCCTTTCTGTACACAGCCGCAGGATTTATCCTCCAGAGTAGTGATTCCGCCTGCCTTATTTCCGGGGCTGGGATTTTCGTAGACCACCTGGCCATGTGCTGTGAAATAATCCTTGAAATCGTTGACCATCTTAACCGCCTTACGGAAGGTCTCTTCATCCTGGCACCGGTTGAAGAGCAGCGTCTCGCCGCCGAACATTTCCGGTACTTCAGTGAGGACTGTGGAGCCTCCCAGAGCGATCAGCCTGTCGGAAAAGCGTCCTACTGTGGGATTGGCAGTGATGCCGGAAAGGCCGTCGGACCCACCGCATTTCATGCCTACTACCAGCTCGCTGGCGGGAATGGTTTCCCGTCTGAACTGAGATGCATAGGCTGCAAGCTCTGCAAGAAGCCTGGAGCCTTCTTCGATCTCGTCCTCTACCTGCTGGCAGACCAGGAATTTCACTCTTTCCTCGTCCCAGGTGCCAAGCTCTGCCTTGAACTGCTCCTGGGTAAGGTTCTCGCATCCAAGAGAGAGAACCAGGACAGCCCCTGCGTTCGGATGACGTACCAGATCTGCGAGAAGCTTTCTGGTCTGTGCGTGGTCGTCGCCCATCTGGCTGCACCCGAAGGGGTGCGGGAAGGTATAAAGACCTTCAATGCTTCCCTGCACCAGGTTCTGGTTCAGGTGCACCAGTCTCTGCGCGATGGAATTGACGCATCCGACGGTGGGAACGATCCAGATTTCATTCCGGATGGCAGCCCTGCCGTCCTTGCGTCTGAAGCCCTGGAAGGTTTTATCCGCCACAACGGGAAGTTCAAAAACCTGGTGATCGTAAGTATATTCGGCTCCTTCGGACAGACCTGTGCGTACATTGTGGACATGTACCCATTCGCCCGGTCTGATCTCCTGCTTTGCAAGACCGATCACATTTCCGTATTTAATGACCGGAGCACCTTCACTGATCTCCTGAAGTGCGATCTTGTGTCCTCTGGCAATATTCTCTTTTGCGGTACAGGTAAAGGAATCCAGAGAAATGGTGGTTCCTTCCGCGATATCCTGAAGTGCCACAGCGACATTGTCGCGTGGATGAATATGAATTAACTGCATGGGATTATCTCCTCTTAAACAAAGCTGCCCTGCGTTTATGCAGACCGTGTCTTCTGCTCTTTACAGCCCGAAATATCTCTTCGCGTTCTTGTAGCTGATGCCTTCCACGATACGCTGAAGCGCTTCTTCATCGTCCGGATATTCTCCGTTTTCCACCCAGTTTCCAACCATGTTGCACATGATCCGTCTGAAGTAATCATGTCTGGTATAGGAAAGGAAGGAGCGGGAGTCTGTCAGCATGCCGATAAAGTTTCCAAGGATTCCGAGGTTTGCCAGGGATTTCATCTGCTCTTCCATACCGCTCTTGGTATCGTTGAACCACCAGGCCGGCCCCTGCTGGATCTTTCCGGGGACCTCGTCGGACTGGAAGGCGCCGAGGATGGTGCCGATCTGCTCGTTGTCCGCAGGATTCAGGGAGAAGAGTACGGTCTTGGGAAGCTCTCCTGTCCTGTTCAGCTCGGAAAGGAAGGCTGCAATGTTTCCGCCGCAGGTATTCTGGGCGATCATATCGAAACCGGTATCCGGACCTTCCTTCTGGAACATGATCTCGTTTACATTCCGCAGGCAGGAATAATGGATTTCCATAACGATATCATATTTATGATAAGCACGGCCCAGGGTAAGCATCAGAGCTGTCTGGAATTTCTCTGCTTCCTCAATGCTGAGAGTTTCTCCTGCCATCGCCTTTTTAAAGGCAGCGTCCACTTCCTCCATGGGTGCCGGACGGAACATCATATAATCGATGCCGTGATCGCTGGCTACACAGCCATGCTCCTTGAAGAAACGGATTCTCTCTTCAATGGCGTCCAGCACTTCCTGCGCGCTGGTGAAGGTTTCCTTACCGACAACCTTTGCCAGCTTTTCGATGTACTCCTTCCAGCCGGCCTTTGTGATATTGACGGCCTTGTCAGGACGGAAGGAGGGACGCACCAGCGTTGTGAAGGATTTGTCCGCGGCGATCTTCTCATGCCACTCCAGGCTGTCTACGGGATCATCGGTAGTTCCTATATATTCCACGTTCGACTGGCGGATCAGGCCTCTCACGGAGCAGTCCGGATCATTCTGAAGCTTATCGTTGCACTGATCCCAGATTTCCCTGGCCGTCTTTTTGGAGAGAGGTTTTGTAACTCCGAAATATTTTCTGAGTTCAAGGTTGCACCAGTGGTACATAGGGTTCCCGATGCAGAGCTCCAGAGCTTCTGCGAATTTTTCAAATCTGCCGAAGGGATCAGCAGTTCCGGTTACATCCTCTTCCTTCACACCATTGGAGCGCATGATCCTCCATTTATAATGGTCACCGAAATAGGAGCCGTCCGGATTTTTCCCGCCAAGCCATACTTCACCGATATCGTTGAATCTGCGGTCTTCAAAGATTTCCTGAGGACTTAAGTGGCAGTGGTAATCGATGAGCGGAAGTTTTTCCGCATACTGGTGGAACAGCCTTCTGGCGGTTTCTGTTTCCAGTACGAAATCCTTGTCCATGAACTCTTTCATTCCTGTTTTGACAGCCCCTCTCTTTGAGGGGACGCCATCCTCCTCTCTTATGTGAATATCCCTTGTGCTGCTTGTAAAAACTCTTACAGTGTTTTCATGGTTTCTCACTATCTATTATACATCTTGCGGCCTGAATTGCAAGC
>JAFOJB010000478.1 GCA_017420455.1 Blautia sp. | reverse complement strand
TCAGGTCTCATATCCGGGCAGGACTGCGAAAGCTGTCACTCCACAGGATGAGGAATTCAGGCGCGGAGCGCCAGGAGAGCCCGCAGGGCGGGAATTCCGAATGCTGTGGAGGGCTGTGAATAGTAACGAATCATCCTGTAAAACTTCGTCTTAGGAGGATTTGAATATACATGGATACCTGGAAATTCAGCACACTGCAATATGAACGTCCGGATGAAAAAAAGATCCGGGAGTGCCTTTCCTTTTATACCTGGAAGGTAAAAAACGCTGCTGACGGACAGTCTGTCGTCTCTGCCATCCTGTCTCTGGACCAGGAGAGCCGTCATACGCAGGATATGGCCAATATTGTCCATATCCGCCATACTCTGGATACCTCCGATGAATACTACGAAAAGGAAAACGCCTTCCTGAACGATCTGATTCCCACGCTGATGCCGGATGAGCTGGCCTTCTCCGACGCGGTGCAGGAAAGCCCCTTCCGTCCCTATGTGGAGGAAAAGCTGGGGAAGCAGTACTTTGTCCAGATGGATCTGCAGAAGAAAAGCTTCACGGAAAAGAATATCCCCCTGATGCAGCAGGAAGCCCGCCTCACCACGGAATACCAGAAGATCATGGCCTCCTGCCAGATCGATTTTCTGGGAGAGAAACGGAATCTCTACGGGATCCAAAAGTTTTTCGAACACGACGACCGTTCCATAAGAAAAGCGGCTTTTCAGGCGTATTCGGACTTCTATCATCAGAACGAACCGCGGCTGGAGGAGATCTGGGATGAGCTCATTTCCATCCGGAACGAGATGGGCCGGAACCTCGGGTTTGAAAATTTCATACCCGTAGGCTATATGCAGCAGGGAAGGACCGACTACGGTATGAACGAAGTCGCTTCCTTCCGCGAACAGGTCAGGAAAGACCTCGTGCCGCTCTGCGAAAAGCTCTACGAAGCCCAGGCCGGGAGGCTCGGGATCGACCATGTCATGGTCTACGATGAAAAGCGGATCTACCCCGATGGCAATGCATCCCCGGCCGGGGACGATGATTTCATGATCCGCATGGCCCGGGAGATGTACCATGAGCTGATGCCCCAGACCGGGGAATTCATCGATTTCATGATCGAACATGAACTGATGGATCTGAAGAATAAACCTTCCAAGGCTTCTACCGGCTACTGCACCTGCCTTCCGGGGCACAATGCTCCTTTTGTATTTTCCTGCTTCAACCAGACCATTTTCGATATGCAGGTGCTGACCCACGAGCTGGGGCACGCCTTTGCCGCGTACCGGTCCGCGCGGACCCAGCCGATTGCCGATTATATCTTTCCCTCCACGGATATCGCGGAGATCCATTCCATGTCCATGGAACAGTTTGCCTATCCCTACGTGGAAAAGTTTTTCGGGAAGGACGCGGATAAATACCGCTTCGCCCATCTGCAGGAAGCGCTGACCTTTGTCCCCTTCGGCGTCGCGGTAGACGAATTCCAGCACATCTGCTACGCCCATCCGGAATTATCCGCAAAGGAGCGGACCTATGAATGGCATAAGCTGGAGGAAAAATACATGCCCTGGAGAAGGTATGACCAGGACGAATTCATGGAGCGGGGCGGATACTGGTATCATAAGCTGCACATCTTCCTGTATCCCTTCTATTACATCAACTATACGCTGACCACCATGGGCGCCATGGAATTTAAGAAAAAATACGCAGAGAACAGGGAGAAAGCCCTGAAGGATTATCTTGCGCTCTGCGATATCGGCGCCAGCAGGAGTTACCTGGAGGCTCTGCGCCTTGCAGGCCTCAGTGTTCCCTTCGAGGAGGGGAGTGTAGCGCGTTCCATCTCCTGCGCCAGAGAGATCCTGGAGAAGGATCTTGGCAGGTCTGGTTTCTGAAGGGAGGGCGGCAGGATGGGATTCAGCTTCTCTTCCAGAACACCGGCCAGAAGTGAGATTCTCAGGAAGTATCTGAAAATGGCCGGTCTTTTCCAGAATATCGGGATCGCCCTGCTCGCAGCAGCCATCCTGGTGCATCTTGTCTCCCAGGGAAAATGGTTCAGCGCCAGTATGGTTCTGGCGCTTCCCGGAGCCCTCAGCCTGGTTTTCGGCGGCTCCAGCCTGCAGCCTCACAATCTGGCAAAATCCTTTGCCCAGCAGTGCTCCCAGATGCCCACCCGCGAAATGGCCGAAGCCTTTCTGGAGGTACTGGAACGGGAAAAGAAGCTTTCTCTCACAAAAGCCTCCATCCGGATCATCCAGAACGGGATCGAAACCTATGCAAGCCAGCCGGACGCAGACCCGGAGCTGGTACAGGCGCTGCGCGCCGGCGCAGAAACCCGCATAAATGTGAAATTTCTCTAGTGGTTTACTGCAACTGTCACTGAGACAGACCACTGGCCGGATGACCCTCGCGACAGACGCCGCACGGACAGTCAGGCGTACCCGTCCGCCCAGGCTGCGTTGGTCTCGCCTCCCGGCCCGGTCAGGATCATTGGCGAACCTGTCCGCTCCGCTCTTCTCCCCGACTCATAAAAAGGCTGTGAAGTCTGA
>JAFOJB010000477.1 GCA_017420455.1 Blautia sp. | reverse complement strand
AGAGCCAGATCTTCTCCACAGCCGCTGATAACCAGACAGCTGTAGATATCAACGTTGTTCAGGGTGAGCGTCAGTTCGCAAGGGATAATAAATCCCTCGGCCAGTTCCGTCTGGACGGGATCCCGCCTGCACGCCGCGGTGTTCCGCAGATCGAGGTTACCTTCGATATCGATGCCAATGGTATCGTAAATGTATCCGCAAAGGATCTGGGAACCGGAAAAGAGCAGCATATTACCATCACTGCCGGCTCCAACATGTCCGACGCCGAAATCGATAAGGCTGTCAAAGAAGCAGCAGAGTTCGAGGCACAGGATAAGAAGCGTAAGGAAGCAGTTGATACAAAGAACAATGCGGATTCCATGGTATTCCAGGTGGAGAACGCGCTGAAGGAAGCCGGAGACAAGCTGGATGCTTCCGATAAGGCGGCAGTAGAGGCAGATCTGAATTCCCTGAAGGATCTCCTTTCCAGAAACGCGAATGCAGAGGATCTTTTCGACAGCACCGTGGCAGAGATCAAGGCAGCTCAGGAAAAGATGATGCAGAGCGCGCAGAAGCTCTTCGCCAAAATGTATGAGCAGACCCAGGGAGCAGGCGGCGCACAGGGCGCAGGGCCGGATATGAGCGGCTTTACAGGCGGTTCCTCTTCTCAGGGAAGCGGCAATGAAGCAGGTTATGGCGATGATGTAGTTGACGCGGACTACAAAGAGGTGTAAAATACTCAGGTTGATGTAACTTCATAGAATAATCATTCAGGCGGGGAGCAATTCCCGCCTGCAATGTGATTTGGAAAACATGGAATTGGAGCCGATCTATGGCGGATAAGAGAGATTATTATGAAGTCCTGGGCGTGGACAAAAACGCCGATGACGCGACGCTGAAGAGCGCCTATAGAAAACTGGCAAAAAAATATCACCCGGATGTAAACCCCGGGAACAAGGAGGCAGAAGCCAAATTCAAGGAAGCCACGGAAGCCTACGGCATCCTGTCGGATCCCGAGAAGAGGAGACAGTACGATCAGTTCGGTCATGCTGCCTTCGAGAACGGCGGAGCCGGAGGAGGGTTCGGCGGTTTCGATTTCTCCGGCGCGGATATGGGTGATATCTTCGGAGATATTTTCGGCGATCTTTTCGGCGGCGGCCGTCAGAGGAGAGCGTCGAATCAGCCTGTGAAAGGCGCGAGCCTCAGGGCCAGGATCAATATTACCTTTGAGGAAGCGGTATTTGGCTGCGAGAAGGAACTGGAGATCACCCTGAAGGATCCCTGTACGGATTGCGGCGGAAGCGGCGCGAAGCCCGGTACCTCGCCTGTCACCTGCCCGAAATGCAACGGTGAAGGACAGATCATGTATACACAGCAGTCCATGTTCGGCATGGTGCGGAATGTCCAGACCTGTCCGGAATGCCGCGGAACCGGAAAGGTGATCAGGGAAAAGTGTCCGAAGTGCCGCGGAACCGGCTACACCTCTTCCAGAAAGAAGATTCAGGTTTCTGTTCCCGCCGGGATCGATCATGGACAGAGCATCCGCATCAGAGAAAAGGGAGAACCGGGAAGCAACGGCGGCCCCAGAGGGGATCTGCTGGTGGAAGTAAATGTAGCCCGCCATCCCATCTTCCAGAGACAGGATATAGATTTGTATTCTACAGCTCCCCTGACCTTTGCCCAGGCTGCGCTGGGAGGAGAGGTCCGCATCACGACCATCGATGGCGAGGTAGCCTATGAGGTGAAACCCGGCACCCAGACAGATACCCGGATCCGCCTGAAAGGAAAAGGAGTTCCGTCTCTTAGAAATCCCAACACCCGCGGAGATCATTATGTGACGCTGGTGGTACAGGTTCCGACAAATCTGAATGCGGAGGCAAAGGAAGCGCTCCGTCATTTTGACAATATCCTGAATGGGAAAAATGAGCCCGAGGAAAAGGGCGAGAAGAAAAAAAAGAGGTTTCGGGATGTATTAAAAGAAACCTTTGAGGATTGAATATGAAGATAGATAACGTAAGGCAGTTCCTGAAAAGGTGGCTGCCTTATTGGTGTGTTCTGCCGCTCTGCGCGATTCTTGTGGTAAACTATCTTGTGTATTTTGGCAGCGGCCGTCTTACGGCAGACAGGTATCATTATGATCTTACTCTTGGGTTCGACCGGGCTGTACCGCTTGTGCCGGAATTCGTCTGGATCTATATCCTTGCCTTTGGGTTCTGGGGGCTGAATTATATTCTGGCAGCCCAGAGGGGAAGAAGCGGTTATGCCCGTTTTGTGGCCACGGACCTGGCGGTCCATCTTTGTTGTTTCGCGGTTTTTATGATCCTGCCTACCACGAATGTACGGCCTGTCCTTGAAGGCGCCACTTTATCAGAAAAAATGCTGCAGTTTATCTATGATACGGATGGGGGAAGCCTTCCCTCCAACCTGCTTCCTTCCATCCACTGCTATGTCAGCTGGCTGTGCTGGCGGGGAGTCAGGAAGGTGAAGGCAATCCCTTTATGGTACCAGCGTTTCTCTCTGGTCATGGCATTGCTCATCATCGTGTCTACCCAGGTGCTGAAGCAGCACTATATCGTAGATGCCATCGCGGCAGT
>JAFOJB010000476.1 GCA_017420455.1 Blautia sp. | reverse complement strand
TAAGGATTGATCCAGAAATAACTGTCTCAGTCCTGACAGAAAAACCGCCGCATTGAACGTTTTTACGCGTGCAGTGCGGCGGTTTTTGCGCGCCGTGCCTAACAGAAGTATTTCTTTTTGATCTGTTCGACAGGCATTTCCATGCCTGTCCACAGACGGAAGGCTTCGGCCCCCTGGTAGAGCAGCATATACATGCCGTTAAAGACAGAACATCCTGCTTCCCGGGCCTGCCGCAGGAAGAGCGTTTCCCTGGGATTATAGATCACGTCGGAAACCACCAGATCCGGCCGGAGGACAGAGGTATCCTTCAAAAGAGAACGGTCTGTATCCGGCGCCATCCCCACAGAGGTGGCGTTCAGAAGAAGGGCGCTCTCAGACACTGCTTCCCGGAAGGCGGCGTCATCCTCCTGTTCATGAAGGAAGGCTCTGCAGGGAAGAGACCGGTTGATATTCTCTGTCAGACTGCGCGTCCTTGAAAAGAACCGGCTGGTGGGGCGGGCAAAGATATGGATCTCCGAAACTCCGTCCAGGGCTGCCTGGGCACAGATCGCCGTGGCGGCGCCGCCGGAGCCGAGAACAGTGATCGTCTTTCCGATAATGAGGTATCCTGCGTCCTTTACAGCCTGCATGTAGCCGGTACCGTCCGTATTATGTCCTGTCATCCGGCCGTTCTCGCAGACCACCGTATTTACGGCGCCGATCAGCCTGGCAGCGGGAGACAGTTCATCCAGCATCGGAACGATGGCGTTTTTGTCCGGCATTGTCAGATTGAAGCCGCGGATCCCGCAGGAAAGAAGTCCCCGCACGGCAGTTTCCAGATCCTTTTCTGTCACATCAAAGCAAAGGTATACATAGTCGAGCCCGAGAAGCCGGAAGGCCTCATTGTGCATGAGCGGGGAGACGCTGTGGGAAACAGGACTTCCGAGAAGGGCAGTAAGGCCTGTACGGCCGGTGATCTGATACATAAGTTCATCCTCCGAATAGATACTCGATAACATAAAGAATTACCACTGACATCGACGATTGACGACGCTGCGTGCCACCGGCCCGCGTTTAATGACCGGGTCGGGAGACGGGACCAACGCAGCCCGGGCGGCTTCGTGCAGCCATATGACCTGTATTATTGTAGCGATGCATAAAGGAGAAGTCAAGAAATGACAAAGCCAATTTTCGTAAAGGGGACGGTTCTGGGAGAAGGAATCCCGAAAATCTGTGTCCCCATCACCGGTACCACCAGCGGCCAGATCCTGCAGCAGGCCAGAGAAGCAGCGGCGCAGGGAGCTCAGCTGCTGGAATGGAGGATGGATTACTGGAAGGAAGAGGACAAGAAGAAATATCTGGAGGAGCTTTTGTTCAGCATGTCCTCGATCCTTACGGACATCCCCCTGATCTTTACCATCCGTACAGAGGCAGAGGGCGGGCTTTTTACGGAATCCCGGGAAGAGTACGAGACCCTGGTCATGATCGCGGCGGCCTCTCAGAAGGCAGATCTGATCGATGTAGAAGTCTTCGCTCTTCCGGAGGAGGGCCGCGGCCTGATTGAGAAAATTCACAAAAAGGGGTGTCTCGCGATCGCCTCCTCCCACGATTTCGAAAAGACGGATCCCCAGGAGGCACTTCTGGAGCGTTTTCTGGCGATGGAAAAAAGCGGCGCCGACCTGCTGAAGCTGGCTGTGATGCCGGGAGATTTTCAGGATGCTGTCGCCCTGATGCAGGCTACTTCCATGATGAAAGAGAGGACGCAGAAACCTCTGATCTCCATGGCTATGGGAAGAGATGGCGCCATCACCCGGATCTCCGGAGAAAACTTCGGCTCCTGCCTTACTTTTGCATGCATTGGAGAGCCTTCTGCCCCCGGCCAGCTTCCTCTGCAGGAGATGCGTACCCTGCTGGAGGCCGTCCACCGCGAAAACAGCCGCGAATAGCAGAAAGACTCTGAAAAAAAGCTGCAGTTGACCGCGGACAAAGATTTTTCTGCAGTCCTTCAGGACGCCAGACACCCTGAAAACACATACAGTCCCCGGTCGGTGAGACCGTGAACTGTAATCCGGCCGGGGACTGTAACGAAAAAAACAGGTTTCTGTTTACTTTTTTGCATTAACGTGGTATAGTCAAAAAGATAAGTTATCAACACAATACAGACGGATCGGCACAAGGATTCATACCCACGATACGGGTTCTGACCGCAGCGCGGGAGGAGAAGATCTGCAGAACGAATTCCATCGGTAATATCAGAATGGAGGAAGACAGAATATGGAAAAATACTATCAGCCGGAGATTGAATGCGCCTCACGGGAGCAGATCCGGGCCTGGCAGAGCGAGAGACTGAAAAAACAGGTGCAGAATGTATGGGATAATGTCCCGATGTATCGGGAAAGAATGAAAGAAAGCGGCGTGGAGCCCGGAGATATCCAGTCCGTGGATGATCTTCACAAGCTTCCCTTTATCACAAAGGACGATCTTCGGGACAATTATCCCTTCGGACTTATGGCAAGACCGAAGTCTGAGTGTGTGCGGATCCAGTCCACCAGCGGAACCACCGGCAGACGTGTGGTGGCCTTTTATACCCAGCACGATCTGGACCTCTGGGAGGAATGCTGCGCCAGAGCGCTTGTGGCTGCAGGCGCAACAAAGGAGGATGTCTGTCAGGTCAGCTACGGATACGGGCTGTTCACCGGAGGACCGGGCCTGAACGGAGGGTCTCACAAGGTGGGTTGTCTTACCCTGCCTATGTCCTCCGGAAACACGGACCGTCAGATCCAGTTCATGACAGATCTCGGCACCACCATCATCTGCTGTACGCCCTCCTACGCGGCTTACCTGGCAGAGAGTATCATTGAAAGAGGCGTTCGTGACCAGGTCCACCTGAAAGCGGGTATTTTCGGCGCAGAGGCCTGGACAGAGGAGATGCGTCACGATATTGAAGAAAAGCTGGGGCTCAAAGCCTATGATATCTATGGTCTGACAGAAATCTCCGGCCCCGGAGTATCCTTCGAGTGCTCCGAACAGACCGGAATGCATGTCAATGAAGATCATTTTATCCCGGAAGTGATCAATCCCATCACCGGGGAAGTGCTCCCGGACGGCGAAAAGGGAGAGCTGGTCTTTACCAGCATCACAAAGGAAGCCTTCCCGCTGATGCGCTACCGCACCCGTGATATCTGTATCCTGAGCAGAGAGAAATGCTCCTGCGGAAGGACCCATGTAAAGATGACCAAGCCTCTGGGAAGAAGCGACGACATGCTGATCGTGAAGGGCGTCAATGTATTCCCGTCCCAGATCGAGACCGTTCTGATGAACAAGGGATACCCCGCAAACTACCAGATTATCGTAGATCGTGTGAACAACAGCGATACCATCGAGGTACAGGTGGAGATGACGGCAGAGATGTTCTCTGACAGTCTGAGCGCTGTATCTTCGAAGGAGAAGGAGCTTGTAGATGCCCTGAAGGCCATGCTCGGGATCTATGCGAAGGTGAAGCTGGTGAATCCGAAGGCCATCCAGAGAAGCGAAGGAAAAGCCGTCCGTGTCATCGATAAGAGAAACCTGTACCAGCAGTAACACCGGAAAATGTCCCGCAGGGCCTGCGGAGTAATCATTTGCCCGGCTTTACAGAATCACCATTCCGACAACAATCTATGTCAGTATATTCTTTCGAATAAGAGGAGGAATCGATCATGACTGTCAAACAGATTTCCGTATTTCTGGAAAACAAACCCGGACGTCTCGCGGAATTTACGGATGTCCTCTCTGAACACAACATCGACATGCGGGCCCTGTCTCTGGCAGAGGCAGCGGATTTCGGCATTGTCCGTATCATTGTCAATGACGTCTACAATGCCTCCACCGTCCTGAAGGACGCCGGATATATTTTCTCGATCACCAAGGTCCTTGCGGTAGAAATACCGGATGAGCCCGGTTCGCTGTCCAGAACTGTCCGTATCCTGGGAGACAACGGTGTAAATCTGGAATATATGTACGCTTTTACGACCAGAAAGAAAGGTCTTGCCTACATGATCCTTCGTGTGGAGGATAACCAGAAGGCAATCGAAGTGCTGACTGCCAGTGGAATCCGTCCGATCTGCCAGGATGAGCTTGCAGAACTGTAAGCTGAATGGCTGCACACTCTGTCCCAGAAGCTGCGGTGTGAACCGTGCGGCAGGAGAAAAGGGACGCTGCGGGATGGACCATCAGGTTCTTGCGGCAAGAGCTGCGCTGCATATGTGGGAGGAGCCCTGCATTTCCGGCACGAAGGGCTCCGGGACCGTCTTCTTTTCCGGCTGCCCCCTGGGCTGCATTTACTGCCAGAACCGGGAGATCGCCCTTGGAAAAAAAGGGATCCCGGTAACGGTGGAAAGACTGGCGCAGATTTTTCTGGATCTGCAGGGGCTGGGAGCCGCCAATATCAACCTGGTGACAGGAGTGCATTTTGTGCCGCAGATCATAAAGGCACTGGAAACCGCGAAGGACAGGGGGCTGGTTCTCCCGGTGGTGTACAATTCCGGCGGATACGAGAGCCTGGATACCCTGCGCATGCTGGAAGGCCGGGTGGATATCTATCTTCCGGATTTCAAGTATATGGATCCTGTCCTGGCCGGGAGATTTTCCCATGCAGAGGATTATCCGGAGGCCGCAAAGCAGGCGGTCCTGGAAATGGTACGGCAGACCGGTCCCTGCGTCTTCGACGAGGAAGGGTACCTTTTAAAGGGCACAGTAGTGCGTCACCTGATCCTTCCGGGTCATACCAGGGATTCCAGGTGGATCCTTACCTGGCTCTCACAGAATCTGGGGGATTCCTGCTATGTCAGCATCATGAACCAGTATACGCCGGTTGCTGACTTTCCCTCTTTTCCGGAACTCAACCGGAAAGTGACGAAGCGGGAATACGAGAAAGTGCTGGAGCATGCCCTGAGCCTGGGGATGACCCATGGTTTTTTTCAGGATGGAAAAACTTCTGAGGAAAGTTTCATTCCACCCTTTGACTATCAGGGAATTTTGTGATATACTTCATTCATCAAAAGCAATCAAAAAACAAGGGCAGTCTGTGCAGACAGAATGCCCTTGTTTTTTTGCGATAAAGAGAAAGCCGCCAGACGCGCGCCGTGCCTGCACGGGCGCACGTCTGGCGGCGGCTGGTCATCGAAGGGAATGCCCTGTGATGAGCGGTCGGTCAGGTAGCAGTCCCTCATTATTCCGTCATGCTGCGTTGACGTCAATCGGAGATGCCTGTCACTCCAAATGTCTATGAGGCAGACCATCAGAATTTCTGCCACGTTTTCGGATAGAAGAGAAGCAGCATGGGGAAAAGCTCCAGTCTGCCGGCCAGCATATCGAAACACAGTACGATCTTTGAAAAACTGGAATACATGGAGAAATTGCCTGCAGGCCCTACCACGTCCAGTCCGGGACCGATGTTGTTGATGGTCGCCGCCACGGCGGTAAAGTTTGCGGTGAAGCCCATGTTGTCCAGGGAGATCAGCAGCGCGGAGGTGGCAAAAACCACCAGATAGACGATCATGAAAATATTAGTGGAACGAACGACTTCATGAGGAATCGCTTTTCCATCCATCTTCACCTTCTTGACTGCATTGGGATGCAGATAAAGAAGGAATTCCTTTGCAACCGTCTTGAACATGATCATGATCCGGGAGACCTTGATGCCGCCGCCGGTGGAGCCGGCGCAGGCTCCCAGAAACATCAGCAGCACCAGGATGCACTTGGAAAAATCCGGCCACTGGTTGAAATCCGCCGTGGAAAAGCCGGTGGTGGTAATGATGGAGCCTACCTGGAAGGAAGCCTGCCGGAAGGCATTTGGCAGACCGCCCGCCAGATGGGAGATATTGATGGTGATCAGTGTAATGGCCACCGCGATGATGCCGAGATAATACCGCAGCTCCTCCACCTTGAAGGCATGGATGATCTTCCTGGTCATGATCAGGAAATATACATTGAAGTTGATTCCGAAAAGGATCATGAAAACGGTGATGATTCCCTGCTGGGCGGCGGTATAGCTTGCGCAGCTGTCGTTCAGGATACCGAAACCTCCGGTACCGGCGGTGCCGAAGGACATGCACATGGTATCGAAAAGCGGCAGTCCCGAAGCAAAAAGAAGGATCATCTCCATTACCGTCAGGAAAATGTAAATCTCATAAAGGGTCTTTGCGGTGGACTGTACCTTGGGAAGGATCCGGCTGACAGACGGTCCCGGGCTTTCCGCCTTCATCAGATTCATGTGGTAGCCGCCGGTAAGGGGCAGCAGGGCCAGCACAAATACCAGGACTCCCATACCGCCGATCCAGTGGGTGAAGCTCCGCCAGATCAGCATACACCGGGGAAGGGACTCCACCTCCAGAAGAATGCTGGCTCCGGTGGTAGTGAAGCCGGAGACCACCTCAAAGAAGGCGTCTACAGGATGGGGGATGCATCTGCTGATCACAAAAGGCATGGCGCCTGCGATACTGAGGACGATCCAGCTGAGGGCTACCGTGACAAAGCCTTCCCGGGCGTAAAAGACCTTCTTTCCGGGCTTACGGAAGGTAAGCAGGACTCCGGCCAGCAGGCAGAACCCCATGGTGATCAGAAAAGCAAAGCCCTGTTTTTCCTGATAGATCAGTGCCGTGGCGCAGGGCAGCAGCATCAGGCCGGTGGTCAGGTTCAGGACCCAGCCGATGATATAGATGATTATAGAATAATTCATGACAGTCCATCACCTTTCCAGGATATCTGTGATATCATGCAGTCCTTTCTGTGTGGTTACGATGATCACCGTATCTCCTACCTGCATGGTGTCCTGGCCTCTGGGGATCCGGATTTCTCCATTCCGGTTGACGCAGCTTACAAGCAGGCTTTTTTTCAGGTTCAGCTCCGCCAGCGGGATCCCTACTACAGGAGAATCCTCCCGGATACGGAACTCCAGGGCTTCTGCCCGGTTCTCCAGAATATGATACAGGGTCTCCACGTTGCTGCCAATGCTGTTTTCCATGGCCCTTACATACTGGGAGATGGTATCTGCCGTTATGTTTTTCGGGTAGATCACACTGCCGAGATCCAGGCTGTCGATGACATCGTCGAAGGCAAGCTTCGTGATCTTGGCTACCCGCTTGGCCTGGGTCACCTTTTTGGCGGAAAGGGTCAGGAAGATATTTTCCTCGTCCATGTTGGTGAGGGCTACCAGTGCTTCCGCGTCCCGCAGCCCTTCCTCCAGAAGCAGGGCTCTGTCTGTCCCGTCTCCGTTGATGATGGTGGCTTCCGGAAGCAGTTCGCTGAGCTCCTCGCACCGCTCCTTG
>JAFOJB010000475.1 GCA_017420455.1 Blautia sp. | reverse complement strand
TGTCGTCGAAGGCCTGAAGACCGGTGATTCCTACACTTTGAGAGAGACCATAGCGCCGGAAGGCTACAAGGTCACCACAGACACCACCTTCATCATCGACGAGACCGGAAAGGTGACCAGTACCGGAACGGTAACGGAAGAGGGAGTGTTGCTGGTAGAGGATGAAAAGACCCATATCAGCGTGAAGAAGGTAGACGTAGCGGACGGAGAGGAGCTTGAAGGAGCCCATATCCAGATCATTGACAGCGAAGGCAACGTAGTTGAGGAGTGGGATTCCACCACAGAAGCTCACACCGTCGAAGGCCTGAAGACCGGAGAAAGCTACACGCTTAGAGAGACGGTAGCTCCGGAGGGCTATACCATCACCACAGATACCACCTTCATCATCGATGAGACCGGAAAGGTGACAAGCACCGGAACGGTAACAGAGGAAGGCATACTGCTGGTAGAGGATGCCAAGGCCGGCGGCAGCCTTCTCGTAACCAAGAAGCTGACAGACCTGCTTGACGGCGAGGATGTCTACGCCATCGATCATACCTACGAGGTAGGCCTCTTCGAGGATGAAGAAGGTACGATCCAGGTCGGAGAGACAAAGACGCTGGAGGTCAGGAATGCGGCTTCGGGAACCGTGGAGTTCGACGGACTTGAACCCGGAAAGACCTATTATGTCCGCGAGATGGAGAATGGCGAGGTCATCGGCAGCGGCAGAACAGATGGACGTCCCTTCGTTGTGGAATACGAGAATGATGGCGGAGTGACGGTGATCGAAGATGGCGATACTACGACATTTATCTTTGAGAACCAGTACTTCGAGATTCATGAAGGCTTCTACAAGGAAGCAGAGCTGACCATCGACAAGAAGATCATCAGCGCATCCGGAAGGCCGCTGAACACAACGGATGTCTTCTACGCGGGAATCTTCGCCGATCCGGAATTCACAGAGCTTTCTGATATCGTAGAGGCGAACGTACTTGAACTGGATCCTGCGGGCGGCGATTCTGCAAGCGTCACAGTAAAGGTCCAGATCGTAGATGAGAATCCGATATATCTGTACGTGACAGAGGTTGACGAGAATGGCAACAGACTCGACGACAGCTTTGCTTACCAGTATACGGTAGCAAACGGCAGCGTGACCCTGAGCGCACATGATACCAAGAAGACCGTGACGATCACGAACACCAAACCGGAAGCAACACCTACGGTCACCCCGGCAACGACTCCGAAGGCAACGCCGACACCTGGCCAGTCGAAGATCGTTGTTCAGACCGGTGATGATACCCCGATCGCGCTTTACGTAGGACTGGTACTGGCAGCGCTTGTGGCAGTACTCGTAATCCTTCTGATCAGGAAGAAAAACAGCAGATGATCAGGGCCCTGTAAAAACAGGTAACTGAAAGAAAGCCCGGACTCCCGGATAGAGAGTCCGGGCTTTCTTATTGCCAGAAGACCCGTTTCCTGCGTATAAATAAATAGAGGTTGTGCTTGACTTTTAGGCGGGGACTGGTCACAATAAATAAAGAAACGACAGGGTTATAATCCGATAACAAATATGTGAATCGTCGTCTGAAAACAAATATGGCACTATAGTTTTGTACATAAGAGGAGAGAAGCAAATGGAACAACGGCGTTCAGAGAAATTCATTAAACTGGTGATCTACCTGTACCTGGTGCTGCCGGTCATGATCTTTTTCGCAGGGTGGCTGAAATGGCAGATCGCTCTTCCTGTGGACCTTCTGATACTGGTCTGTCTTGGGCTCAGCCTTAGAAATGACAGGATCACCGGTAAGCTTCCGGGAAAAATAAACTGGGAAAAGGTGATCCTGGCACTGCTCCTGATCGTGGTATGGGTGTGGCTGTCGGGTGTCGGCGGTCTTGGATTTCAGAACTCGGACCACAGAGCCAGAAACGCAATCTTCCGTGTGCTGATCGACTATGACTGGCCGGTGGTTTCCAAAACCAGTGATTCTGCCCTGATCTATTACCTTGGCTATTGGATGCCGGCTGCATTGTTCGGCAAGCTCTTCGGCTTCACGGCCGGGCTTGCGTTTGAGGTGTTCTGGACCATACTGGGAATCGGGATCTTCTATTATCTAATCGGACTCTGGAGAGGAAAATACGAACTGTGGCCTCTGTTTCTGGTCATTTTCTTCAGCGGTCTGGATACGGTGGGTATCATGCTCCGGGGAGAAGCACCCGCTTCTTTGTGGACGATATCCCATCTGGAAAACTGGAGTGTCACCGCACAGTTTTCTTCGATGACGACTCAGCTTTTCTGGGTGTTTAACCAGTGCATACCCGCCTGGATCGCAACGCTGTTTATTATGGTGCAGAAAAACGGAAAGAATATCTGGTTCATCCTATCCTGCATCATTATATCTGCTACGCTGCCCTTCGTCGGTCTGATCCCCATAGCGCTCTATTTCGCCCTGCGCCATATGAAACTGAATAAGCAGAGCATTCTGGAAACCATAAAGGGGTTCCTCACAATCCAGAATCTGACAGGCGTGTTTGTGATCGGGATCATTTCCGTGGCCTATCTGCTGGGAGGCAATCAGTCTACCGTTGCCGTCAAGCAGATCCCGTTCGCCCACTGGAACTATATTTTTGTCCATTATGGCACCTTCTGGTTTGTGGAAGCCGGAATCTTTCTTGTATTTCTCTGGAATCATTACAAGCATAATGTTCTCTATTATATCTGCGGAGCATGGCTGTGGATCTGTCCCTTCATAAAGGCCGGAGATAAGATAGACTTCTGTATGAGGACCTCCATCCCTGCACTGGTCGTGATTATGGTATTCTGTATGGAATCCCTGAGCCGCTATGCCAGAGAAAAGAAGTGGACCTGGCTTGTTCCCATGATATGTGTGATCTGCCTCGGCGCGGTTACGCCGATCCACGAGATCCACCGGTCTGTAAACAAGCTGATCGCGGCGAATCTGGAAGGCGGGCAGTATCTGGCGGAGGAAATATCCATCGAGGACAATCTTTTCCAGAAGGTCATGTATTCCGGCGCAGTGAAGGACAACATCTTCTTTGAAAAGCTGGCAAGGCTGAACTATGACGAGTACATGGCGGAAAAATATCCGGAGGAAGCATCCGAAGAGAAGGAATGAGCCTTTGGTGTGAAGAACCGGGGGATATTTACCCGCGGACGGATTCAGCGGCCGAAGGCGGTTTTCGGCACGGGAATGAACAATAATAAAACGGAGATATGCCAATGGAATTCAACAAATCGAGCAAAATCCTGAAAGGGATGATATACGTTTATCTGGCTCTCCCCATCATGCTCTTTGTCTATGGATGGGTAAGATGGTACTATGCGCTTCCGATCCTGATACTGATCCTGTATTGCCTGTACAGGTGTCTGAAAAACGATACATTTACGGGGAGGCTGCCGGAGAAAATAAACTGGGAAAAGCTGGCAGCCGCGCTTCTTCTGATCTTTATCTGGGTATATTTATCCGGGATCGGAGGCCTGGGGTACCAGAACAGCGATTTTCAGGCAAGGAACGCTATTTTCCGTGTCCTGGTGGAATACGAATGGCCGGTGCTCTCCTTTGAGAAAGACTCTGCTCTGGTTTATTATATCGGCTACTGGCTTCCGGCGGCGCTGGTGGGAAAAGTATTTGGATATACGATCGGAAGCGGCTTTTTGTACCTGTGGTCCGTCCTGGGAGTCTGCCTGTTCTATTACCTTGTCTGCCTGTGGAGGAAAAAATTCGAGCTGTGGCCGCTCTTTGTGATCATCTTTTTCAGCGGCATGGATGCGATAGGAGCGGTACTGTCAGGGGAAGCGCCGCTCTCTGTCTGGACGAAGGAGCATCTCGAGATCTGGGCGGTCACTGCGCAGTTTACTTCCATGACATCGCAGCTATACTATGTATTTAACCAGAGCCTGCCTGCGTGGATCGCTACAGTGCTGATTATGGTACAGGAAAACAACAAAAATATCTGGTTCATCCTGTCCTGCATCATCATTACCT
>JAFOJB010000474.1 GCA_017420455.1 Blautia sp. | reverse complement strand
TCCTGCCTTGAATCTCTCATACAGAAGAGCCGCCACCACGGACATGGCGGAATTGTAAGCCGGAGCCGCATCCTCGCTGCCGCACCCTGCCGCAAGATCTGCCTCCACAAAGGGGAAGTACTTCCCATCTGCGTTTTTCAGAGCGTAGCCCTTTTCTGTAATGGTAAAAGAGCACAGCTGGAAGTCCGGATTGATAAAGATTTCCCTTAAGCGTTTCCAGTTCTCCTTCTCTCCTGTTTTTGCCTTGATGGCTTCCGTAAGGGAAGCGATCACCTGCTTTTCGGTGGAGCCGTCCGCCTTCAGGGTAACGCCCAGCACCAGGTTGTCATAGGGATCGTAGATCTTATCCACCACATCGAAATCGAAGGTTTCCACACAGGTGATTCCCTTCTGCATCTCGCCTGTGGAAATCAGGGTATCTGCAATACCGCCGATGAAGATCCGGAAGATATTGCCGATGCCGAAATGAACCCATACGGGAGCTTTCTTTGTGTTTTCCGCTACTGCATTGAAATCATAGGAGGGAAGCTTAATACCTGCCGCTTCCCATGCTGCTCTGTTTTTCAGGGATTCTTTTGATAATTTCATAGAACCATTCCCCCTCCGCTCCAATGTATTTTTTATGATCTCTGCGCGTTCTTCTCGATGGCCTCCCAGAGTCCCTGGATGTAGGTGGCTCCAAGTGCCCTGTCATAAAGGCCGTAGCCGGGCATTGCCTTTTCTCCCCAGATCATGCGGCCGTGGTCGGGACGGATCGGACCGTCAAATCCAGTTTCATAAAGCGCCTTCACGATCTCGTACATATCAAAGTTTCCGTCTGCGGAGATATGGCAGGCCTCCTCAAAATCATAGTTTTCTCTGGAGGTATCATTGAAATGCAGGTTCCTTACATGGGCAAAGTGGATCCTTCCCTTCAGGACACGGATCATATGGGGCAGATCGTTCTCCAGGTTTGTTCCGTAGGAACCGGAGCAGAAGGTGACGCCGTTATGGACGTCATCTACGGCCTCCATGAGACGGAGGATGTTCTTTTCGGAGTTGATGATCCGGGTAAGTCCGAAAACGCTCCAGGCCGGATCATCCGGATGGATGGCCATTTTGATATCATACTTGTTGCAGACCGGCATGATGGCTTTCAGGAAATATACAAGATTCTGGAACAGCTTTTCGCCATCGATATCCTTGTACATCTCAAAGAGCTCCTGCACCTTTGCCATTCTTTCCGGCTCCCAGCCGGGAAGGACCGACCCGTTCGACATCTTCTCCATCGAGGCGGCAAGATCATCGGGATCGATGGCGTCAATGGACTTCTGGTTGTAGGCAAGGACAGTGGATCCATCAGCGCGGACCCTGGCCAGTTCTGTTCTGGTCCAGTCAAAGACGGGCATAAAATTGTAGCATACAAGATGGATGTCTTCTTTTCCCAGATTCTCCAGTGTCTCGATATAGTTGGCAATGTATTTATCCCGGTCGGCATCTCCCACCTTGATGGAATCGCATACGTTCACGCTCTCGATGCCGGAAAGATGAAGACCTGCGTCCTCCACTTCCTTCTTCAGCGCCCGGATATCCTCAGGTTTCCAGACCTCGCCCGGCGTTGTATCATACAGTGTGGTGATCACACCTGTTACGCCGGGAACCTGGCGGATCTGCTGTAAAGTAACGGTATCAAACTTTGAGCCGTACCAGCGCATTGTCATTTCCATAATATGTTCTCCTTTATCTTTGATATATGATACCAGAGCTATCCTGGTGGTTCATCATGCAGTATCAGTTGTCAAAGGTGAATACGATCTTGCGGATGGAAGGATCGTGAGTATCGTTGAAGTCGAATGCTTTCTGTGCGTCTGTAAAATGGAAGGTATGGGAGATCTTCTGGTGAAGATCGATCTTTCCTTCGCGCACAAGATCGATGGCCTCCTGGAATTTCCGGTTCTGCAGTCTTGAACCCCGGATATCCAGCTCCTTGGAGGTAATGCCGAACTGTGTCACCTCGGTAGGCGCTACAGAGAAGCCCATGGTGATGACCCTGCCTGCATTGCCTGTGACGCGGATCAGGGTTCCCAGGGAATCCTTTGTGCAGGCGCAGTCGATGGATAACGTAGGACCATAGGCGTCTGTGGTATACTCCTTCAGCTTCTCATCAAGATTCTCCTTCAGGAGATTCACCGTATGGGACGCTCCGTTCTTCAGAGCCTCTTCAAGCTTCTCGTCTACAACATCCGCAACGATGATCTTCGCCCCGGAGAGCTTCGCCACGCTCAGCATCCGGCTTCCAAGAGCTCCGCAGCCCATGATGAGAACCTCGTCCTCCGATGTGATCTGCGCCCTGGAGCAGGCCTGAATGGCGATGGTGGTCGGCTCGATCAGCACAGCGTCCTCGTAACGCAGGTCGTCCGGCAGCAGATAACAGTCTGTATCCGGTACCGCGATGTATTCCCGGTATCCTCCATCGATATGGACACCCCGCACCGCAAGATGCTGACAGACATTCGGGCGGCCGATCCGGCAGGCATAACAGTGCCCGCAGGCTGTCACCTGGTCGATGATCACTCTGTCTCCCGGCTTCACCTTTTTCGCGGAGGGACCGGCCTCAACCACCTCGCCTACGATCTCATGTCCGATGACCCTGGGATAGGTTGCCGCGGCATTCTGCCCGTGGTAGATGCCCACATCAGAGCCGCACATACCGGAAGCCTTTACCTTTACAAGAACATTGTTTTTCCCGTCGATCACCGGTTTATCCATCTCTATGATTCTGAGTTCTTCCGGTTTCACGATCTGTATCGCTTTTATCTTCTCCATGTATTCCTCCGTATTTCTGTCAATGTCTTCCCTGCAGCGGGACAGGCGGCAGCATGCGCCATACTGCTGAGCAGGGAATGTCCGTCCCCCTGCGCCTTCGTCAGTACTGAAAATACTCCCGGTAGGAGCTCTCGATCGCCGGAAGCAGCTTCTGGATTCCCCGCATATGCTCTCTCGCGAAATCATATACCGGGAAATCCTCCGGCATCCCAAAGGCAATCATATCCATCATTTTCTTATGCTCCTCATAACTCATGGGTATATATTCGTATTGCCCCAGTATCTGCAGGAGATACCGCATCCTGGACAGATGCGTGCTCATATTATAGACCACTTTGTAGCAGATTGGCTTATCCGCCGCCTGATAGATCAGCTGATGAAAACGGTCGTCACATTCCAGAAATTCACCAAAATTCTTCTTTTCCAGAAAAACCTTCTGCTCCGCAAGAGAATCCTGCATCTTTCTCCGAAGATCTGCACTGGTCCGGCCTGCAGCCAGCTTCAGCACCACCGCATCCATATTGCAGCGGAGAAAAAAACCTTCGTTGATCATATCCATACTGAAATATGACACCCGGGACTCTTTTCTCGCCTTGATCTCGATCAGCCCCTCTTCCTTCAGACGCAGTACGGCTTCATGTACCGGAGTCCTGCTCACATCCAGCTGATCCGCGATCAGCTTTTCACTGACCATCTCACCGGGCTTCATGTGCAGCTTCAGAATATTTTCTCTGAGAACCCGGTAAGTATAATCCGCATGGCTTTCCTTCGGATTTCTTCCTACTACGATCATATTTTTCGCACCCTCACCCCTGAAAACCAGGAAGAATAATCCTCCTGCCCAGATTCATCCGATGAAACATACGCAAAAAACGGTCCCGGACTGTTTCCCGAAAGCAGATACAGTCCTGCGCAGAAATCATCTGATATATTACAGAAAACAGTATACACCTGATATATCAGAAAAGAAATAGCCATAATGCCGAAAAGTCTTCTGCAGCTGTCAGGATTTTTTATTTGGATTTCTGGTTGCGGCACAGAGGAGCAGGACAATGAAGATTCCCTGGATCAGTCTCTGGGCGCCGATCCCGATCTTGGCTGCATTGAGGAACGTGGACATGAGGGTCATCATGAAGGCTCCGATGCAGACCGCAATGATGTTCGATCTGCCGCCCGCGGCATTGGTGCCGCCTACAAAGCAGGCCGCGATGGATGGCAGGAAATAGGTGGTTCCAAGGTCCTGATTCGCGCCGCCGCAGTATGCGGCGTTCAGGGCGCCTGCCAGACCGCAGAGAGCTCCGTTGATCACAAAGGCGGTGATCACGGTCTTCTTTACATTGACGCCGGCCAGTCGTGCCGCGTCCCTCTTCTGTCCGGTGGCATGCAGGTTCATGCCGTATTTGGTCTTATAGAGGACAAAATACAGAACCACAGCGATGAGCACCACGATCAGGGTCATGCTGTTCACTCCGAAAAGGCTGGAATTAATGAATTTCACGAAACTGCCGTTCGGAGAATTCGGTACCTTGTTGGAGATGACCAGGATGATGGAATAATAGATGTAGCCTGTCGCCATGGTAGTGATCATGGCGTGGATATTCAGGAAGGTACTGATACTGCCGTTTACAAGACCGCACAGCGCGCCCACCGCGACAGCAGCCACAAGTCCCAGGATGATATTCTTTTCCATCACCGCGCAGGAAATATAAGCTGTCAGAGTCAGCACATATTTCTGGGAAATATCGATGGCGCCTTTTCCGCTGGTCACGACGATCATCTGGGCAATACCCAGCAGCATGGCAAATACACAGAGCTTTGCGCCGGAGGTAAGCACCATCACATTGACCCGTCCGGAAACCACGCAGATCATGATGTAAAGAATGATACATCCTATGACCGGCCACAGGATGGGGCTGTTCAGCATATTTTTCAGTTTTTTATTCACGGCTGCCACCCTCCCCTCTCCGAATGACGTACTTAAGCGCAAGCACCGAGATCAGAATGATGCCGATAATGGCTGTCTGATAGTTGGAGTTCATCTTCAAAGCCGTCAGAAGCGTGTTGATCAGGTTCATGACGATCGCGGCCATCACGACGCCCAGAGGCACCGGTACACCGCCGGTCATCTCACAGCCGCCCAGGATGATGGTAGCGATGGACATCATGTTGAAGTTCACGGAGCTGTTGGCGTCCGCGCCGCTGCAGACCGAGGTATAGGCCATACCTGCCATGACCACGAACAGGCCGGCGATGGCATAGGCTGTCATCTTTGCCAGCATATAATTCCAGCCGGAACGTTCCACAGACTGGGCGTTATTGCCGATTCCCCGAAGAACGATGCCATACCGGCACCGGAACAGCAGAAACCAGCTGAGAAGCCCTGCCAGCGCTGCCAGGATGATGGGCTGCGGTACCAGAGGCGTATTCATCTTCAGGAAGGAGCTGAGCCATTTCGGACAGCTTCCGCCCGGCGTCGGAGCCAGCATCAGGGCCAGTCCGTACCATACAAACTGCATTCCCATGGTGACCACAATGGCCGGAATTCTTCTTAAGTGGATCAGCGCCGCCATGGCCACGTAGATGCCGATAAACAGGATCAGGCCCAGAATTCCCAGCAGGGGACTGCCGGTGATCCAGATTGCCACGATGCAGTTCGCAAGTCCGATGGAATAGCCGTTGCCCATGTCCACATCGCCGCACATGACGACGAACATCTGGCCAAGAGCGGCCAGCACCAGTGGAAATGCGGTGTTGATCTTCATCTTCAGCCCCATATAGGTCGCAAGGTTCGGGTTCATGAAGGAATTGACGGCAAAGATAATGATCAGCGTGAGGAAGGGAAGCATCCACCGTGCTCCCAGGAAACGGGAAAGGCTGCTCTGTTTCTTCTCTGCGAGATTCTTTTTCTCTGTCTCTATAAAAGCAGCGGCGACAATATTGGGAACATCGATCTCCTTCCCTTTCAGCTCCTTTGTAATGAAGCCATCCCGCATGACATAGACACGGTCGCAGATTTCCATTTCGGAATCCTCTGTGGAGAACAGTATTACAGATTTTCCCATATTGCGGATTTCGTCCAGAAGCGCATAGATATCCTGTTTAGTACCGATATCTACTCCCGCCGTAGGGTCATTCAGCAGAATGATATCCGCCTCGGAAGCAATTCCTCTGGCGATGAGAGCCTTCTGCTGGTTTCCGCCTGACAGGGACATGATATTGCTGCCAATGCCTTCTGCGCGGAATTTCAGCTTGTCATACCAGTACTGGGCGGATTCATTGGCCTTTTTTCTGCTGATGAGGAATTTCCCCTTTACCCGGTCAAAGTTTGCCGCCAGGATGTTATTTTTGATATCCCAGAAATGAAAGACGCCTTCTGCGGCACGGTCTCCGGAAACGTAGGCCACGGTGCCGTTGATGTCGACCCCTGCCCTGGGTTTGACCCGTGAATTGAAGATAAGATGGAGAAGCTCCTGCTGGCCGGAACCGGCAAGACCGGAAATTCCCACGATTTCTCCCTTTTTCAGATGGACGTTGATATCGGAAAGATTCCGGTCGGAATATCCCGTAATGCGGACCATATCTTCGCAGTTTTCGAAATCCCGTACCTCTTTCTCCTTCTTCTCCGGCACACCGCCCGTTTTCTCCACCAGTTCATCCTGGGTGATGATGTCTGTAAAAAATTCCCCCTTGTTCTGGCCGTTTGTCAGGATGCAGATCCGGTCGGAAACCACGCGGATCTCATCCAGTTTGTGGGAAATGTAGATAACGGCGACGCCTTTGCTGCTCAGCTCCTTCACTACGGCGTGGAGCTGTCTCGCCTTATCTACGGACAAGGCGCTGGTGGGTTCATCCAGGATGAGGATCTTCAGGTTTTCTGTCATCAGAGTCTTGCAGATTTCCACTACCTGTCTGTCGGTCAGAGAAAGGTTCTCGATGGGCCTTGTCACATCGATGCCGTTTCCCGGAAAGTATTTTTCCAGAAGCTCCTTTGCTTCCTTTTTAGCGTCACGTCTCCAGCCTGCGGACGGAGAAAAACCATGACTCATATTCAGCATGGCGAAATTTTCGAACACGCTGAGGTTTGTACACAGTGACAGATCCTGGTAGGCGCAGCTGATGCCGATCTGCTTTGCCACCTTCGAATTGTAAATTTCCTGCGGCGTTCCCTGAAATATGATCTCACCGGCAGTCCTTGGAAGTACGCCTGTCAGGATCTTCATCATTGTGGATTTACCGGCACCATTCGGCCCGATGAGGCCGATGACCTCGCCTTCATAAATATCCAGATTCACACCCTGAAGCGCTTTGGTAATACCAAAAAACCGGTCGATGTTCTTAAGACTCAGGTAAGGCTGCTGACCTTCTTTGTGCTTCAAGCTTATCACATCCCTTCGTCAGTCTAAAATTGCTGCCAGCCTTATCGTGGAGCCGGATCCACCTCTGAATTTACATGGAAATCCAATGACGCCGAAATAAGGGGGCAGGATTCCCAGATTATTTACGTTCTCAATAATGTTTACCCCGTTCTCCAGCAGGACATGGTGAGACTCATTCTGCGTTCCTGCCACGTCCAGCGCCAGAGTATCGCACCCAACCGCCTTCACTCCCTTCTGCAGAAGGTATTCGGCCGCTTCCTTCGAGGTTCCCGGCCAGTCCTTCAGAAAGCTTTCCGGATCCTCCCATTTTTCATCCCATCCGAAGCGGAAGAAGACCAGATCTCCTTTCCGGATGGGTCCGTTTTTCTCTTCAAAGGCTTTGATATCCTCCACGGAAACCAGGCCTCTGGGCGGAAGGGCTGTGGCGTCGATGTTCGCCGCTCTTCCCATGATCTTTGTAAGAGGGATCTCATCTACGTTCTGAGCACCCGGAACAAAATGGGAGAAGGCGTCAATGTGGGTGCCGGCATGCTCTCCGAAAGTGATGGTTCTCCAGTAGGATTCATCTCCCTTGCTCTGGTGGTCTCCCACCACTGCCGTGAAAGGAGAATGCGTAGGCCAGT
>JAFOJB010000473.1 GCA_017420455.1 Blautia sp. | reverse complement strand
TGGATGATATGGAGCATATCCGCCATACACTGAGTCGGATGATCCACATCGCACTGCAGGTTTACCAGAGTGGGGCGCTGTTCAAGGATACCGTCCCTGTTGCCTTCAGTAACGGCATCCATGAAGGTTTTCTGATAAGCATGACCCTTTCCGATATACATATCGTCGCGTATGCCGATGACATCCGCCATAAAGGATACCATGTTTGCCGTCTCACGGACCGTCTCCCCATGGGCAATCTGGGATTTCTTTTCGTCCAGATCCTGAACCTCCAGACCGAGCATGTTGCAGGCAGAGGCAAAGGAAAAACGGGTCCGGGTGGAATTGTCGCGGAAAATGGAAATGCCAAGACCGCTGTCAAAGACCTTTGTGGAAATATTGTGCTCACGAAGGAAACGGAGAGCATCCGCCACGGTAAACACAGCATCCAGCTCCTCGTCCGTCTTATCCCAGGTCCAGTAAAAATCCTTATTGTACATTTCGCCAAAATGCAGGCTGTTCAGTTTGTCGATGAAGTCCTGAAGTGTTTTCATGTATATTTATCCTCCGAAAATTACTGTATATCGCACTGTTGCGAAGCATCCCCTGCCAGGCCGGCATGTAGAAAGACAGGTATGTCCTCCGGCCCGTTTCGCATGGAACTGCTCCAGAAGAAATTCACACGGGAATATTCAGTGTCTTATTTGCAGTAGCATCCAGGCAGCGCTGCATAGAGCGCCGCGCAGCGGACCAGGTCGATCTTCCAGGTCTTCTCATTCGGCGCATGAGCCTGCGCCTCAGCACCTGGGCCGAAGCCGATACAGGGAATCCCGTTTCTGCCCATGATCGAGACACCGTTGGTGGAGAAGGTCCATTTGTCTGTCAGAGGCCGCGCCTTCCGCACTGCTTCTGTTTCCGCGCAGCCCACGCGCTCCTCGCCGAAAAGCCCATGGTACGCTTCCTCCATGGCCTTTGTCACAGGATGATCCTCCGGGATGACCCAGGTGGGGAAGTAGCATTCGATGGGATATACCAGTCCGGTATACGCCGGGCGGGAATATTCGTACATGGAAACCTTCACATCGTCCCCATATTTCTTTACGCTGGGAAGCGCGCGGATTTCTTCAAGGCAGCTCTCCCAGGTTTCCCCCGCTGTCATCCGGCGGTCCAGGGAAACCGCGCAGGAATCCGCCACCGCGCAGCGGCTGGGGGAGGTAAAGAAGATTTCGGAAGTGGTAATGGTGCCTCTTCCCAGGAAATTGGCTTCCTTCCACTCCGGATTGTATTTTTCATCCAGCATCTTCACCAGGCCTTTGATCCCGGTGCCTTCCCCGGCGTCGTTCTCGTTCAGAGCCCGGATCTCCTGCAGGATATCCGACATCTTATATATGGCATTGTCCCCACGCTCCGGAGCAGAGCCGTGGCAGGAAACCCCCTTTACATCCACCCGGATCTCCATCCGGCCGCGCTGCCCGCGGTAGATCCCGCCGTCTGTCGGTTCGGTGGAAACCACGAATTCGGGACGTACGTGGTCCTCGTTGATGATGTACTGCCAGCAGAGACCATCGCAGTCCTCCTCCTGTACCGTGCCGGTGACAAGAACACGGTATTTGTCAGAAAGAAGCCCCAGATACTTCATGATCTTTGCTCCGTATACAGAGGATACTATGCCTCCCATCTGATCAGAAGATCCCCGGCCGCCGATCTCGGTCTCTGTCTCGAAGCCCTCGTAGGGGTCGAAGTTCCAGTTGCTGATATTGCCGATTCCGACGGTATCAATATGCGCGTCGAAGGCCAGGAGTTTCTCGCCGTTTCCCATGTATCCCAGGATATTCCCCATGGGATCGATCTCGACCTTGTCGAAGCCGACCTTCTCCATCTCTTCCCTGATCCTTTCAATATGTCCCTTCTCCCCGCAGCTCTCCCCGGGGATACGGATCAGGTCCCGAAGAAAACGAGTCATATCCTCCTGATAATTCTGCGCTGCTTCATAGATCTTCTGATAGTCCATTATGTAAAACCCTCCTTTTATCGCACAATCATTTAAATGCCGTCTGCTGCTGCATCAGGTGTCCGGCAAACCGCCTGTGTCCTTTGATGCCTTTTCTGAAGCCAGTCTCGCTCAATGTCATAGCCGCTTTTGCTGTTTTCTTCGCTCTGCTGTCATCACAGCCTTTGCTGCTTTCTCAGCTCTGTCGTCATCACTGCCTTTTCTGCTTTCTCCACTCTGCTGTCATCAGTGTCTGTATTGATTTTATCTATATCTTCATCATATCATACTGACCCGATTTTGCAACCAAAAGCTAAATAATTTTAAGGTATTTCAAAAAATAATCAGGAATATTGAAACGGGAGTTCCAATGGGGTATACTGGAAAAACAGAAAGCAGCACGCAGAACAGAAAGCAGCGTGCAGAAACAAAAGCAGTACGCAGAAAGCGGCTATACAGAGAGGAGCAGTACTATGGCGAAATTTCGTGCATTTCAATCCCTCCGGCCCACTCCGGAGAAGGCTGCGGCAGTAGCAGCACTTCCCTACGATGTAGTGAACCGCGAGGAAGCAAAGGCCATTGGAGATAAAAACCCCGATTCCTTCCTTCATATCGACAGGGCAGAGATGGATCTTCCTCCGGAAACAGACCTCTATGACGAGAAGGTTTACCAGCAGGCCAGAAGAAATCTGGACCGGCTCTCCGAAGACGGCATCTTTATCCAGGACGAAAAACCCTGCTATTATCTGTACGAGCTGACCCGGAAGGGTAAGGTACAGACCGGAATCGTAGGAACCAGCTCCATCGACGACTATCTGGAGGGCGTCATCAAAAAGCATGAGCTTACAAGAGAAGACAAGGAGCAGGACAGGATCCGTCACGTGGATGTCTGCGATGCAAATACCGGTCCCATCTTCCTGGCCTGCCGCTATCCACAGAGTCTTCTGGAAACAGTGGAAGAGTGGAAGACTTCCCATGCTCCGGTGTACGATTTTACCGCAGACGACGAGATCATTCACAGGGTATGGGTGGTGGATCAGACGGACGTGATCGACAGGATCCGACAGGATTTTGAAACGATCCCCGCCATCTATATCGCTGACGGACATCACCGCGCCGCATCCGCGGTAAAGGTAGGACTCCGCCGCCGGGAAGCGCATCCGGATTACACCGGTGAAGAGGAATTCAACTATTTCCTTTCTGTAGTGTTCCCGTTCGACCAGCTGACCATCCTTCCCTACAACCGCTATGTGCACGATAAGAACGGCCTGGACGAAAAAGCCTTCCTTGGCGCCGTGAAGTTCAGCTTCGAGCTGATGCTTCTGCCCGGTTTTCCCTGCAAGCCGGTGGAAAAACACTGTATCGGCATGTATTCCGACGGACAGTGGTATCACCTTCGGGCATATCCGGATACCTATGAGAAAAAGGATGTGGTTGGCCAGCTGGATGTCTCCATCCTTCAGGAAAAGCTGCTGCAGCCGGTGCTCGGCATCGGAGATCCCAGAACCGACCCGCGCATCAGCTTTGTGGGAGGAAGCCGCGGACTTTCTGAGCTTCAGAAGCTGGTAGATGAAAAGGGCGGCACAGCCTTTGCCATGTTCCCCACCTCCATGGAGGACCTCATGTCCATCGCTGACGAAGGGAAGCTGATGCCGCCAAAATCCACCTGGTTCGAACCCAAGCTGAGAAGCGGGCTGTTTATCCATAAACTGAGCTGAGGTTAAGGGCTTTTATCCTCAGATGCCTGACAAAATGAGCACATCGTGAAAAATGACAGGAGAACTTGCTTTGGATACAGAAGAAGTCTTTATTTCCGGTTTCTGCCGTACCATAAACGGTACGAACACCGTATGCTGTGAATATGAAGAGATCGAAGGAAAAAGAAAACTTGTATTTATGGACTGTGTTTTCGAAAAATGCGAGCATCACGCGGCATGCCTGATCTACAAAGAAGCCCGCGAGAAGGAGCAGACGCAGGCAGGTGCATCTTACCAGGGGAAATGACGGGAGAGTGCGCCTGCATATGCATTTGCTGCAGGCAATGATGATAGAGGATGAGAACAGATAGATACGAATGAACAAGAAACGATATAGAAATCAAAGACGGAAAGAACGGATCAATCTGCTTTTGCTCTGCGCAATGATCCTGGTGGTTCTTGTGCCCTTGCTGTACAGTTTTATAGAAAGAAGCAGACTCGGTGAAGATACTTCGCAGGTTTCTGAAGAAACAGCCGGTGAAGCAGAAAAAACCGGGGAAGAAGAAGGAACAGCGCCCACGGAAGAAGAGATGGAGGGAAACGCAGAAGAAGAGCAGGGCAATTCCCTGGTCTATCAGATCGATGACCTTATAGAGGGAGACATCTACACCTTTCTCCAGGGACCGGCAGCATGGTCTTCAAAAACCGCCTGGTCCGGCTCCTGGTGCGAAGAGGTACTGGCTGGACAACGTTTCAGCGTATTCGGCTGCGGTCTCTGTGTCCTGGCAAATATCTACTGTACCCTGACACGCTGCGAATGCTCCCCCATCGATATGTTCTATTATGCGGAGGAAGTCTCCGGTTATTCTCCGGTGAGCGGCTTCGGAGCCATCGACTGGCCCTATATGCAGGAAACCCTTCTGACAACAGGGATCTACAGCGATCTTCATGAGAAGGATGCAGCTTACGAAGACTTCCGGATGAATATCAGAAACTCAATCTGCGCCGTCGTGCTGGTCTGCAGCGACGATGACAGCACCTACTGGCAGGATGTGGAGGGGCATTACGTGAATATCTGGCTCTACGATGAGCATACCGATACCGTCTTTCTGGCGGATTCCGGGAATCCCGCCCATAACCGCCAGCGCATCCCCCTCCGTTATCTCTATGACGCCCTGAAAACCTCCAATGATTATCAGTACATGCTTGTGACAGGCATGGATGTCAGCGGAAATGCCTGGGGGCATGACGCCATTGATATAGAATGGAACAGGCCTTAGGAACTGCGCCATCTGTAAAGGTTATTTCTGTACAGTTCCTTAGG
>JAFOJB010000472.1 GCA_017420455.1 Blautia sp. | reverse complement strand
CTGTTGAATTCCATGGTGATGGGAAGGAACATGGCGCAGGCAACACCATGCGGTGTGTCATAGTGGGCGCTCAGGGTGTGGGCCATGGCGTGGTCGATGCCGAGGCCTACATTGGAGAAGCCCATTCCCGCGATATACTGTGCCATGGCCATTCCCTTACGTCCTTCCGGCTCATTGGCTACCGCGCTGCGCAGGTTCTGCGAGATGAGTTTGATGGCTTCCAGATGGAACATATCGGTAAGCTCCCAGGCTGCCCTTGTGGTATAGCCCTCGATGGCGTGAGTAAGGGCATCCATTCCGGTGGAGGCAGTGAGACCCTTGGGCATGGAAGACATCATATCCGGGTCTACCACTGCGATGGCCGGGATATCGTTGGTATCTACGCAGACGAATTTCCTCTGCTTCTCAACATCGGTGATCACGTAGTTGATGGTCACTTCTGCTGCCGTTCCGGCTGTGGTAGGAACGGCGATGGTGGGGACGGCATGGTTCTTAGTGGGAGCTACGCCTTCCAGAGAGCGGACATCCTCGAACTCCGGATTGGTAATAATAACGCCGATGGCTTTTGCCGTATCCATGGAGGAACCGCCGCCGATGGCGATGATGGCATCCGCGCCGCATGCCTTAAAGGCAGCTACGCCTTCCTGGACATTCTGGATCGTGGGATTGGGTTTGATCCCGGAATATACGGTATATGCGATACCTGCTTCATCCAGAAGATCTGTTACCCTGGAGGTGACATTGAATTTGATCAGGTCCGGGTCAGAGGTGATGAAAAGGTGTTTGTATCCGCCTCTTTTTACTTCGGGAACGATCTCCTTAATCGCGCCGCTTCCGTGATAAGATACTGTGTTAAGTACGATTCTGTCTGCCATTTGTGTTTCCTCCTGCAGTCTTTTTATGTGATGTTTTATGCTGCCCTTCTCAGGATCGATCCGGAAATAACTGTCTCAATCCTTATCTCAGATACTGATAAACCGACGACACAGTCCTGAATCCCTCTGCCGCGGTATCAGCAGTGCCCGGTCATTTATCGTAAAGGAATCTCTCCGGAAGTGTCACATGGAAGCCTTCGGCTACCTGGCGAAGGTTTTCGGCGGTGATGGTCTGGAGCTTATCCGGCCGTACGGAATAGATCTTGATGAGGATCTCCGCGGATTTTTCGATGGTGTGCATCAGGCCGAAGGTCAGGTCAAAGTCCGGCCCGGAACAGAACATTCCGTGATGAGCCCAGATCGCCGCGTCATATTTTTCCATCAGCTGGCTGGTGGCCACTGCAATTTCCCTGCCGCCCGGAACCATCCAGGGAACTACTCCTACACCGGAGGGAAATACAACAGGACATTCTGTGGCGGATTCCCAGAGCTCTCTTGTGAAGATTTCATCCTTCAGGGGAAGAATGAAGGTGAGGGCAATAATGTTCGTGGTATGGGCATGATAGATGACCCTGTGTTCGCCGTTGGTCACCCGTTTTTTCACCTCATGGTTCATCAGGTGGGCGGGAAGTTCACTTGTGGGACGTCCGCCTTCCACAAGTCCCCAGCGGATCCTGTAATTTTCTCCCTTTTCATCCAGCTCGATGATGGCAATACAGGCCTCAGGGTCTACTATGACGTTCCGGAAGTATTTTCCGCTTCCGGTGACCAGGAAATATTCTCCCGCGAGACCTGGCACAGAGGTGCCGATGGGCTGCCAGTCCGCATGGTCATTGAGACGGGGCAGGATTCCCTGTACTTCCTCCTCCTTCAGACGATAGGACAGGTTTCCGCCGTTTCTTTCGTGCCAGCCCTGCTGGAAACCGTCATCTGCCATTTTTACAAAGCCTCTTACGAATTTCGTGTCCAGAATCTTCACTTGCGTTCCTCCTTTTATAAATCATTCCATTGCAAAAAGGCATCATTTTGCTGACCGGTCTTTTTGCCCCACATCACACCATCGGTTACAATACGAAAGTAATTCCATGGAATACATGATATCATGAAACCAGCATGACAGCAATGCAGAATTCAAATTCTACGCGCGCTTCATGGGCTTTTTCCATGCGCCGCTCATGTAGAAGAAGATTCCCAGTACAAGGGGAGTGAAGCCTGCCAGAGCATCTCCCAGCCAGAAGCCCATATAGCCCATGGAAAGCCAGAGACCGAAGAGCACCGAAAGACCGATTCTCATAACGATGCCGTCCAGTATGGCGCAGACAAAATTCACCTTGTAGTTTCCGCTTCCGTTGATCAGGGCATTCATGCCGGAGCGCCCGCAGCTTCCGTAGAAGATCAGCACTGCGATGGGAAAATAGGCGATGCCCAGCCGGATGACCTCCGGATCTGATGTGAAAAAGCCATAT
>JAFOJB010000471.1 GCA_017420455.1 Blautia sp. | reverse complement strand
CGATTCCCCAAAACTATAATAATGATGAAAGTCCATGGTAAAAATCATTTATAAAAAAATATCTGCAGATTAATTCAGAAAAGAGGAAAAGAAATGGCAGAACAGGTATTTGATACATCTCTTCGGGATTCACAGGGCACAGAGGTAGCTCCTCTTGAGCCGGAGCTTTTTGACTTTGATGCGTATCAGGAATATGAAAACTCTCTTCTGGACCGGAATGCCGCTTTTACAAAGGCAGACCAGGGGCTGCTTGTATACAGAAGAGTCCGTGCGAACGGAGTATTCTATGATAAATGCCGGGATTATAAAGAGTCCCTGGCACTGCAGCTTGGCGCACTGAAGGCCAGCATGCCCTACAAGGCGGATATTGCCAATTTCCTGGAACCCTGGTATGGCATCGGCTATATCGCTTCCTGCTTTGGCGCCCACTATATCTGGATGCCGGATCAGGCTCCTGCCGTAGAGCCGCTGTTTGATTCCTCCGAAGCCATTGTAAAGGCTTTTCGGGCCGGAAACTGTGTTCCGATCGCCGAGACTCCGGAAGGAAAATACAACCTGGAAATGATCGATTATTTTGTTGACAGGACCCAGGGGAAGGTTCCGATCTCTTTCAGCGATCTGCAGTCCCCCCTGAACATGCTTTCCTATCTGCTTCCGGTGACCACTCTTTTTGAGGATGTCTACGACGATCCGGATTCCCTGAAGGAAGCTGCTTCTATCTGTACGGATCTTCTGATGGATTTCCTGAAGGAGCAGGCCGGAAGGATCGGCAGTGCCCTGGCAAGACCCGGCCATGGCTTCGCCAGCAGCAGGGCTTTCTCCGGCATCGGGCTTTCCAACGATGTCTCGATCATGCTCAGTGAGGATGATTATATGGATCTTTTTGAGGATCTGGATGAGAAGATCGGGGATGCCTACGGCGGGTTTGTTTATCATTCCTGCGGCGACTGGAGCAGGAAGATCCATATGGTGAAGAGCTATCGGAACATTCTCTGTGCAGACGGCGCCTTTACATTGGAAACAGATCCCAAACCCAACGATCCCAGTGCTTTTGCGGATGAGTTCGCCGGCAGCGGCATCGTCCTGAACGCGAGAGCAGTGGGAAATCAGGATTTCAGCTTCGATGCTTTCCGGAAGCTCTGGAGACCAAAGCAGAAGCTGATCTGCGTAACCTACTGTAAAACACCGGAGGAGCAGGAGATGCTCTATAACAGGCTTCATGAAATGGAGAGGGAGACAAAATGAAATATGATATCACCTTTCATCCCAGCTGGTGGCATAAATACGCCGGCGTAGATTTTACACAGAATTTTTTCGACGACCCGGAATACCGTATGGACTGCGATGTCCGTATGCGCAGGACACTGTATGAGATGTTCGGGGAATATGGGATCGGAGAAAAGGATCCTCAGAAGCGTCCTCTGATGGGTACGGATCTCCTGGCTGCAGGATACCTGTATTCAGAGCTGTTCGGCTGCGATATCATCTATGAACCGGATAATTCTCCGCAGGTGGTGTGCCGCAATCTTACAGAGGACGATATCGATGATGTGCAGGTACCGGATCTGGAGAAGAGCGAGGTATGGAGCCGTACGCAGAAACAGATCGACTATCTGAAGGAAAAATACGGCAGGGTGGAGACTTACATCAATCTGCAGGGAATCCAGAACATCGCTATGGATCTGATGGGGCAGGATGTACTCATGTCCTATTATATGGCTCCCGAGGAGGTCGACCGGCTTCTTCAGAAGATCACCGATCTTTCCATCGAGGTAGGAAAGCGTTTTTACGCCCTTTCCGATGATATTTCCGGCGGCGTTACGGCGATCATCCGGCAGACTGCTCCGAAAGTATATCTTACTTCCAACTGCTCGGTGGAAATGGTGTCCAATTCCATCTATGAGGAGTTCCTTCTGAAGTATGATAACCAGCTGGCCGATGCCTTCCCGCATTTCGGCATCCATCACTGCGGAAAGTCGATGGAGCATGTGGCGGAGGGATACGCCAGGGTCAGAAACCTGGAATTCGTGGAGGTCGGTGCCTTTTCGGATATCCGCAGGGTCCGGGAATTGCTGCCGGGGATTTTCTTTAATGCCAGATACAGCCCGGTGCGTCTCATGAACGACTCACCCTCGGAGGTAGAGGAGGAAGTCCTTGCTCTGGCAGAAAACGGCCAGGAAAACGGTGGTCTGATTTCTGTTTCCTGCGTAGGGATCGACAGCAACATGCCGACGGAAAATATCTGCTCTTTCCTCGAGGCCTGCAGAAAGATAAGCGGGAAATACAGCGTGTGAGACCTGCGATATATATGAAGTGATATAAAAAAGGGGGCTGTGAAAAAAGTCCTGTCCTGACGTCCTCATATCGTATGAGATGCCTGAAATCCAGGCATCCCAACAGCTGAGAAGAAAGGATAAGTGCTTTTTTCCACAGCCCCTTTTTGTGCGCGCTTTATCTGATGGGGGTGTATCCGAAGCCGTTGCACATGGCGTCTACATGGATGCCCCGTTTGCAAAGCGGGCATTCATCATGAGAATAGGTGGCATAATCCGGAAGATCTGCCGACCTGAACAGCGCGTGGACCGGAAGTCCCCCGATCTTTGTGGCGACACAGAAAATGGCGGAAATGCCGGTGATGGTCGCTCCGTAATAGGTCAGAGACTCGATTGCTGTGGCGACAGTCTTCCCGGTTGTAGCGGATGCCAGGAGAAGGAGGACATTTTTTCCCTCGATCCACTGCTGCATGTTGGAGCGGAAGATCATCTGCCCGGAGTTATTGAATTCCGGAGTCAGCACATAGAGCGATTTATGTTTGTTCATGGAAATAACGCCCACGTGGGTAAGCTCTTCCGCCAGATAAGCCCCGACGACCTCCATCCCGTCCAGGCAGACGATCGTGTCTACTACGGTGGAGCTGTAATATACTTCGCTCAATGCCTTGGCGGTGGCCTGGGCTTCCGTCATTCTGCATTTGAGTCCCGACATATCCATATAATAGTTTACATGGGAGTTGGGGGTAACAAAATGGCCCGGGATTACCCGAAGAACCACGTTCTGGAACCTTGCGGATTCAATTTTCCTGTACTTTTCCATAGGCTGCCTCCTCTTCTTTCAAATTCCGAATTTTCAGATTATTTTATAGTTTTATTTTACCAAATATTCATCCTAATATCCAGATATTTTTGCAGTTTTTCCCATAAAAATCCGTGACAGTTACAGTTCACGGCCACGCCGGCAGGAGATTGCATGTGTTTTCAGGATGTCTGTCAGCCTTCCTGACTGCAGGAACACAGGGGGAGGCGGTCGTCTCCTCGCCCGTCCGCAGAGAAAAAACATCCCCCCCGGAGGGTTTGCAGATAAAGGGATTCTATGGTATTATGTACTGAAGTTTTTCGAAAGGAGGCGCAGACATGGAAAACAGCGAAAACCTTTCTCATGCCGAAAATCACACCCACACCCACACCCAGAACCATATCCATGGAGAAAATCATACCCACGGAGATGACCATACCCACGCCGGGAACCATACTCACGGG
>JAFOJB010000470.1 GCA_017420455.1 Blautia sp. | reverse complement strand
GACCTGGTTCCTCTGGGCTATGCTGCTGCGGAGGTTATATATCTTCTCATCGCGTACCGGGTAAATCTGTATGACGTGAGCAATACGGTCATAGACTCTTATGTACAGGAGCACAAGGTCGGATACGTATCATTTGATTTCAGATGCAGATACCTTGGGAGCAATGACATCGCAAAGGAACTTGTTCCGGTTCTGGCAGACACAGCGGTGGACGAGATGTTCGGATACAGTCCGCAGCAGAGAAAAATCCGCCATTTTCTGGATACCTTCCGGAAAAATCCGGAAAACAATACCTTTGTACATACCGTATGCGATGCGGACAAAAACACGGAGAATGACAGGATCTACAATGTAAATGTCAATTATCTTTACGATGGAAGCCGTAAGCGCGGCTATATCGTCACATTCATAGATGATACCGCAAATAAAAAATACATCCGGCTTCTGGACACCTATAATGAAAATCTGCAGAAAGAGGTGGAGGAGAAAACAAGACATATTGTAGAGATGCACGATAACCTCATTTTGAGTCTTGCGATGATGGTTGAAAGCAGAGATAATTCCACCGGAGGGCATATCAGGAGAACAAGCGACGGTGTCAGGATTCTGATCGATGAGATCACGAAGGAGGGCGTTTTTTCTCTGTCCGGCGAGTTCTGCAGGGATGTGATCAAAGCGGCGCCTATGCACGACCTTGGGAAAATATCCGTCGATGATGCCGTGCTCCGCAAACCCGGCCGTTTCAGTGAGGGAGAATATGAAAAGATGAAGCAGCATGCGGCAGAAGGAGCAAAGGTCATACACGAAATCCTTCTTCACACTGACGATGAATCCTTTAAGACCGTAGCGGAAAATGTGGCGCATTATCATCATGAACGGTGGGATGGTTCAGGCTATCCCGAAGGCCTGAAAGGAGAGAAGATTCCCATAGAAGCGAGGATCATGGCTGTCGCGGATGTATATGATGCCCTTGTGAGCAGGAGAGTGTATAAGGAGGCCTTTGGTTTCGAGAAGGCTGATCAGATTATTATGGAAGGTATGGGAACACAGTTTGACCCGGCTCTCCGGTCTGTCTATGAAAGGGCAAGACCAAGGCTGGAGGAGTATTACCGGGCGGGATAGCCTGCTGCCCGCCCACAGCCGGGAAACCGGTCTGACCGGGAAAAGTCAGAATAAGGGGCTGTGAAAAAGCCGTCTGCTTTTTCACAGCCCCTTTTCAGCGCCATGGTCCGGAGACTGTTTCTTACCGGCTCTGGATTCCCAGCACGATCTCTTTTTTGCCGGCTTTGTCACGGGTATAATTTACGATGAAGTTCTGATAGGTCAGGATAATATCGGTTCCGCCAGGCATTTTATGATAGCAGGTGGCCGTCTTGCGCGTATTCACCGGCTTAAAGCTTTTCAGCAGCTTTTTGAGGGCAGCGGAATTCGATTCGTATTTGGACGCGTTGTTGAAGTTTTTGGAGATGGTTTTATCCCAGATGCCGGTCTTTGTATTATAAAAGGCAAAAACGGATTTCGTGGGATTGGTGATGTCCGTCACCACATAAAGCCCTTTCAGCATACGGCCTTTCTGGTCAAACCCATAAAAATGGTTTCCGATCTTCTGGTTTACAATGCTGATGTTCTGGTTTCTGGTCTTCGAAATGGGAGCCGTGATGGCATAACCCTTATAATCAAAATAATATTTATTGCCCTTGATGGTTACCCATTCTTTTTTTGCGCGGGTACCGTTTTTCTTTACATAGTAATAAATATTCTTGTTAAAGGTTTTTCCGTTGACAGTCACCTGCCTTGTGAACCTTTTCAAACCGGTTTTTGAGCTGGTGGCTGCCTGTACCGTACTGGCAGTGAAAATGGAAGAAACTGAAGTCCAGGCGAGCAGACAGCAGAGCAGCACCAGAAGAAAACGTCTGTGTTTTTTCATAATGATCTCCTTTCTTTTTCTGGTTTATGAGACGGCATAAGATATACATGCGGAATTGTATATTATGTTCCGGACTTTTAGAATTATACCGAATGAAGGCAGATAAATCAAGCCATAAGGTGAAACTGTCACTTTTAAGGATTGACAAGAAACGGAAGAAATGTGATAATTTATCATGTTTGCAAATAAATAAGAAGGCGAGGAAGTATTCCTGAGCAGGGAAGAAACAAGGAATGAAAACAGCACGATGCAGACAGCTTCGGCAGTTCCTTTTTTTATGTCTGGTTTTCTGTGTAATCTGTGCCGGCAGAGTAAGCGCTGCGGGAAAACAGAAGTCGCTCCCGGTACCGGAGGTGGTATCGGTCACTTCAGATTCATACAACGCCCTCCGGGTCGTCTGGAAACCTGCTGCAGGCGCAGAAAGCTATACCGTCTATTACAAAGGAGGGAATATCAGCAAGTGGAAAGCGGTCAGAAGCGGGATCAGGACAACTGAGTTTCTTCATGTATCCTCTTCGAAAAAACCGTTGACGACGGGGACAGCTTATACCTACTGCGTACAGGCCGTCAAAGGAGACCAGAAAAGTCCGCTGGGAAAAAGCACCAGGAGCGGTACTCCTGTACCGCGTACGGTCAGGACGATCAGCGTAAGGGAATGTGCCTGCAACAAGCTGCGGATCCGCTGGCAGAGAGTGCCGGGAGCGTCAGGATACCGGATCTACCGGCTGGAGAAGAAACGCTGGGCAAAGGTGGCCGATGTCAGACCGACGCTTTGCAGCTGGGTTCACGGGAGCGGAAAGCTGCATCCCATAGTTCCGGAGACCCGTTATATTTATCAGGTGCGCGCTTTCACAAAGGTCGGAAACAGGATGATCATGGGAAAGAGCAGCGGCGGTGTTGTGGGAAAGACGACAAAGCATCAGTACTGGGAAAACTCCGGCGGCGCCAGATATTATTATCTGCACGGGAAAAAGGTGACAGGCTGGAATACCATCAACGGAAAGCAATATTATTTTGACAGCAGCGGCCGGATGAAAACCGGGTGGCTTATCTCCGGAAAGTATTGTTTCTTTTTTGACAACAATGGCGTATACAGGCAGGATCTGAGCGCCAACGATTCCCGGGAATCGGACAGCTTCGGGACGGCAGAGCAGAAGACTTACCGGAGAGCCGCGGCTATTGTGGACAGCATTACCGACAGTTCCATGAGCCGGGAGAAGAAGCTCTGGGTCTGCTTTAAATATGTGATCGATACCTGGCCCGGCAGAAACATTTATCCGTATTATGGTGTGGACTGGCCGGTGGAGTATGCCAACGACATGTTCCTGGACGGGTCCGGGGACTGCCTGAGTTACGCCGCAGCCTTCGCGTACATGGCAAAGGCCTGTGGGTGTGAGACTGTGTACGGCTGCAACAGCACAGGCCACGGCTGGGTGGAAATTAATGACCTGGTCTATGATCCCGAGACATACCGGAATACCAGTTATAAGTATTACGCTGTTCCCTATGAATCTGCTCCCGGATACCGCCGGGCGATCTCTCATAGCATGCCCTTCATGCATGTGGAGATCTGACCGGGAAATAGAGGCAGATCAGTATATTCCCGTGAATTAGAAGAGACAGATCCTGCTGGCGGCCGTGTGCTGGCCGGCTCTGCAGAATCGCCATCCGACATCAATGTATGTCAGTATATTCTTGTGAATAAAAGGAGGAATGAACATGTTAGGATTTTTATGGACCCTGATCCTGGGCGGAGTTGCCGGCTGGATCGCCGGAAAGCTTATGGGCAGTGAGGGCAGTATGGTCAAAAACGTGATCCTTGGCCTGATCGGCGGCGTCGTAGGGTCGATCGTGCTGGGAGTTATCGGAATTCAGGGACGGGGCCTGATCGGAGGAACGATCGTTTCCGTGGTTGGCGCGTGTATCCTGATCTGGATCGGAAGAAGGCTGTAAAAAGAATTGCTGAAACAAAAAGGGCTGTGAAAGAGTCACTCATCTGTGATTCCCGTCTGTCTGAATGCGTGGATTTCCGCATTCGGACTGGCGGGCGGATATCAGGAGAGGGGTATTTTCACAGCCCTGTTCTGTTTATTCCTGCGTTCAATGAGACAGACCACCGGCCTGCCTGTCCATCTGGCGGCTGCGGCGAAGGGCAATACCCCGGAGCTCTGCTTCGCATTCAGGCTGTACGCTCCGCAGCCTGCGGCGGGGAATCGGACTCCGCGCCCGGCAGGCCCGACGGTGGCTGAAGCCCATATGGCGTCCCGGCTTTCTCAGCAGCCTGTCTGATCGATCTGAAATTCCAGAAAGGCGGCTTCTCCGCCGGTCATACAGGTGGAATAACAGTACAGTCCCACCCGGCAGCCCATGAAATGGTCCAGCCGGTATTCCAGCTGGTGCGGCCTTCCGAGAGCAGTCCATCGTCCGCTCTCCAGATAATGGAAGACAACCAGATCCTTCATGTCTTCGAAGTCAAAATCCACGGCCAGCCGGATCTGACTGGAAGAGACGGCCACGGTCTCTTCGTGGATTCCGTCGTCGGTCTTTTCGATCCAGGACAACAGGTACGCTCCATCGCATTTCCTGACGCCGGCCTGTGCGTACAGACCCTGCAATGCGCAGATGCCGGCAAAGTCTCCTTCGTTCAGCCCCGAGGCGTCGACCGTAACCTCTGCGCGGGTTCCGGGGCCGAAGGTCCTCTGTGTCAGTGTATTGGGAGCATCGGGAAGAGAATCCGAAAGCCTTCCGCTTTTCAGGATCAGTCTTTTCTTTCTGCTGTCCAGCGTGACAAGAGACAGATCGGGTTCATGATTCCACTGCCAGAAGGAAGCCAGTTTACCGGAAGAGAAATCGTCGCTTCCGATCAGCGGAGCATAGACATGGCCGGGCCGGGTGCTGGTGATTTCCACATCCCGGGGCACCGGTCCCATAACGGGAAGATCCTTTTCCCATCGCACGGGAACCACTACCGGAACACGTCCGACAGCGCCGTGATCCTGGAAAAGCATGGCGTACCATTCACCCTCCGGTGTATCTACGATCCCTCCCTGGGCGACGCCGCAGTTGTGAAAACCCATATCATCATCCAGGCAGTCTTTGCCGGTCCATTCTCCCTCCGGACTGTCGGCAGAGTAGACGGCTTCCGTCCGCCGTTTATGGCCGGTGGACATCCAGTGGATCAGAAACAGGTAATACCGGCCGTGGATCTTCAGCAGATGGGAACCCTCGTATCCAAGAGAAGCGTCAGGGGTGTCGGTAACGATGATCCTGTCCAGGCCGTCTTTCAGGGGGCTGGAGAGATCCGGAGTGAGTTCGGTCAGATGGATCTGTCTGTTTCCATAAACGATATATACCCTGCCGTCATCGTCAAAAAGGACAGAACTGTCGTGATAGAATCCCTCCATCTGATGCCGTGTCCAGGGACCTTCTGCCTGTGCCGCCGTATAATGATACATCCGGTGTGTATCATTGGCGCAGAAAACCACATGGAACAGCCCTTTATGATATCTCAGGCTGGCAGCCCACATGCCTTTCCCGTAAATATTCCCGTTCTGAAGCTTCTGCGCGTCAGTTTCTCCAAGACTGTCATATACATAGGATGCCATTTCCCAGTGCAGCAGATCGTAGGATCTGAGGACCGCACAGCCCGGAAACATGTGCATGGTCGTGCTGACCATGTAATAGGTGTCATCAACTCTGATGACATCCAGGTCAGGGTAATCTGCCCAGATGACAGGATTCTTCATAAATATTCCCCCTTTTTCTGAAGCTGAATGGTTATAGCGGTATTATACTCTCGATCACATCTGTATGCCAGATGAAATTCTCTGCAGTGACAGCGCTGCAGTCGTTATGGTTCACGGTATCACCGGCAGGGGACTTTATGTGTTTTCAGGGTGTCTGGCGTCCTGACGGACTGCAGAAGGATCCTTGTCCGCAGTCAAATACGTCCTGCAGACGCGGACGAGGGTTCTTTTGCAGCCAGGAGGCAGGGAAATGCAGCGTGTCAGCTGCGCTTTATAAATATTCAACTTCTGGTTTAATGACGAAAATCAGTTTATCCGTTAAAATGGGAGCATATTTTAAAAGGAGGAGGGCTGTGCATGATCTATATAACAGGAGACTGCCATCAGGATTTCAGACGGTTCAGCACCAGGGTCTTCCTGCAGCAGAAGGAGATGGCAAAGAATGATTATGTCATTGTCTGCGGTGATTTCGGAGGGGTGTGGAACAGGAAGGAAGAGAACAAAGAAGAAAAGCATCTCATGGACTGGCTGGAGGAAAAGTCCTTTACAACGCTGTTCGTGGATGGAAATCATGAGAATTTCGACAGACTGGATGCATACCCGGTGGAGCACTGGCATGGAGGAAAGGTTCATAAGATCCGGCCTTCTGTGATCCACCTTATGCGTGGACAGGTCTTTGAGATAGACGGCAGGAGCATTTTTGCCTTTGGAGGAGCCAGAAGCCACGATATAAAAGGCGGTATCCTGGAACCGGGGGACAAGAACCTTCTGGCCAGGGCCAGAAGGCTGGAAAAGGAGGGGCTTCCCTATCGCGTGAACCACATCTCCTGGTGGGAAAGGGAGATGCCGACGGAGGAGGAGATGGAGGAAGGCAGGAGAAATCTGGCTGCATATCGGAATACGGTAGACATCATTGTAACACACTGTTGTGCCGCCAGCACGCTGAGCCTCCTCGGAAGAGGCTCTGGCGATCAGGATAACCTGACGGCTTACCTGGAAGAGATCCGGCAGAAAACAGACTTCAGAAAATGGTTCTTCGGGCATTATCATGAAGACAGACCTGTAAACGACAGAGAAGTCCTTCTGTATGAGAAGATCATCCCCGTTTACCTGTAAAAAACACAGGGTGAGGAAACGACCGCCTCCCCCCGGGGCGGGATTGCCGGGTCAGGGGACACACGGATTCCAGAGCGGGGATACAGGTCTGGCCTCAGCGACTGCG
>JAFOJB010000469.1 GCA_017420455.1 Blautia sp. | reverse complement strand
CCTTATCCAATACGAAAGAAGCCTGCCAGGGTTTGTCCGTACCAGTCCCCGGCAGGTAAAGGCCGTGAACTGGTACGTTTGTTTTCCTGGCAGACTGTGGTTTTACAGAAACGCTGATGTCAGGAGCTGCCGCAATACACGGCCCCTCCTTAAAAGCTCCCGCTGGAACCCCCGTGCGTATGGCCGGAGGAGCTTGTGTGGATCGTACTTCCTCCTCCGCCCCCGCCGCGGGAGCCTTCGTTTTTCGGCTTTCTGACTCTGGAAACCCGGGAATACAGAAACAGGTCATCCTCCTTTGTGAGCTGAAAGCTCCCGTTTTTCACATAATCCTCTGCTCCGGACTTAAAATGGACACTCTTCAGCTGCCCCTTGAGACCTGCCGTCACAGCGCTGGCGCCTCCTGCTCCGATTCCAAGAGAAAGAAGATACCAGAGCCCGGAAAGCGGTTTCTTCGGCATATTATTGGAATCATAGATTGTCCCATTCTCCGCGGAGACCAGAAAATCCTCGCAATCCTGCGCAAAGGTTCTGAAAGCTTTCGCATACTCCCCATCACTCAGGTACGGTTTCATCCTGTCCGTAATATAGCTCTGACCCGCATCCGTAAAGTAGTCTATTCCGCTTCCGGATGTGGAAATGGCCCATTTTCTGTCTCCCAGGGCTACCAGCAGCATAATGCCGTCCCTCCCCGGCCCGCAGCCATATCCGTTATAGTCGTAAAAATCATCCGCATAAGCCATGGGACTCTGGCCTTCGGTGGAATCGATCACAGCGATTACCACATCGAAATCATGTTCCTGACGGATATTGCCAAGCATCGTCTCCAGCCCGTCAAGCTCCTTCTCCGAAAGAACGCCTGCATAATCCAGCATTCTGGCGTAGCCGCTGCTTTGCGCCATGGCCGGAAGAACCTTGACCAGTGCCAGAAGGACCATGACAGCCAGGAGGAGAAAGCCCGTATATTTCTTCTTCATACCTTCCCTCCTCAGACAAAGAACCGGATGATCAGGAACGCGAGGAGACCGATCCCCACCGTCAGGAGCAGCTCCCAGGACCAGAATTTCCTGGAATCCGCCGGAAGATCTCCTACCATTTTTCCGGTCTGGCCATTCATGGCAAACAGGAAATGCTGATCCTTCCAGGTTGTGGCAAGAAGCCAGACCGGATACAGCGCGTATTTCGCGTCGCCGTCCTGCAGCTGCATGCTGCCGGATGCCTCATTCAGATTCATATATCCATGCACCGTGTTCCGGAACATATCCGCAGTGCTCTTTTTGATGCGTTCAGTCGCCCGGGGATAGCTCTCCTTCAGCCCTACATCGTATTTATCGGCCAGATACCCCGCCAGATAGGCTGTCTGGAAATCCACTGCATCGGAAAAATCGAAAGGCTCAATGGCTTCCATGAGATCGTCCGCGATGCTGCTGGAGCCATCGATGGGGATATGGGTAAAGCCAACCCTTCCCTGACGGACAATGGAATAAAAACTGGTCCTGGTATAGATATAATCCCCGGTCTCCCAGACAGATTCCTTTGTTCCGCTGTAACGGAAGGAGGCGTCCACATCCGCGTCAAACAGCCAGTACGGCACATATACACCTTTGATTTCATCTATATGATTTTCATCCTGGAATTTCTTCGGCAGCAGGATTTTCCCCTTGAGATGCCTCCGGTAGGCCTCCTTGGCCGCTTCCTTATTCAGCTTGAAGGGAATCACATAATCCGGACGCAGCTGCCCGGAAACCCGCTCTGTGAGAACTACCGGATTCCCGCAGAAGGGACAGCTGGTCGCCGCAGTGTTCTCGTCTGCCATGATCTCGCCGCCGCAGGAATTGCAGACATAGGTCCTCAGCTGCTGTTCCTCATGCTCCTCCCATTCGGAGCCGGCAGAAACATCCCAGTCCATCTGGTCCGGCTTTTCGTCCTGAAGCTGCTCTTCAAAACTGGACAGCGCCGATACCTCGAATTCATTGTCACAGTAAGGACAGTGCAGCTTCTGGGCTGTGCTGTCGAACTTCAAGGCCCCGCCGCAGGCAGGGCATTTATATTCCTGTACTCCTGCCACTTAACAGATCACCCCTTGACCACATCTTCATAGTTGAAAGGATCCCCGCAGTTCGGGCAGAATTTCGGCGGATTTTTTGGATCAGAGGGTTCCCAGCCGCACTTGCTGCAGCGGTAGGTGATCCTGGAAACCGGCCTGGGCTGCCCGCATTCCATGCAGAACTTTCCTTTATTGACGGTGCCGCAGGAACAGGTCCAGGTCGTGTCTGCCGGAGTCTTCTGTACGGCCGCTCCTGCTGCGCCGCCCTGCTGCACCTGCTGTCCGAACTGAGCCTGCTGAGGCTGTTGTCCATACTGCTCCTGCTGATACTGGGGCTGTCCGCCCATTCCATACAATGCCTGGGCATTGAAGCCGCCGGCCTGCTGTGCCATCCCCATTCCCATAAAACCGGCCATGGCGCCGTTGGCATTGGATGCTGCCGCACGCATGGCATCTGCCTGCGCTCCCACAAGGGTAGCTGCCGCCATTGCGGGATTCTTCAGCATTGCGCTCTTCTGGGCGGTTTTGATGAGCTCTGCATCCTCCGGGGGAAGATTCACGGAATTGATGGCTACGGAAACCACCTCAAGTCCGCGGAGATTCGACCATTTCTGGGTCAGCACCTCGTTCATGGCATCGCACAGCTGCGTCACATGGCCGGGCAGGGCGCTGGGCCGGATCTCCATCTCGGAAATCCTTGCGAAAGCCGGCTGCAGAGCACTGATAAATTCGGAACGGAGCTGGGTATCGATCTGTTCGCGGGTAAAGAAGGTCTGGACATTTCCACATACATTGGCGTAAAACAGCAGCGGATCTGCAATCCGATAGGAATAAACGCCGTTGCAGCGCACCGATACATCGATATCCAGGCCGATGTTGCTGTCCACCACACGGAAGGGGATGGGCGCCGGGGTTCCGAATTTGTTGTCGATCAGTTCCTTGGTATTGAAATAGTAGACTCTCTGGTCCATGGCAGGCGCTCCGCCATAGGTGAAACGCTTTCCGATGATCTCGAAGGTTTTCTGGATCGCACCGGAAAGACCGCCGCCGAAAATACTTGGTTCGGTGGAGGAATCGTAGGTAAATTCGCCGGGTTCGGCACAGACCTCCACGATCTTTCCCTGTTCTACGATGATCATACACTGGCCGTCCGCCACAACGATGCCGGACCCGTTAGTGATCACATTATCATTTCCTTTGTTTACGCCCTTGTTCTTTTTCTGTCCCTTGGCGACCAGTACGTTTTCCGCTAGAGAATCACAGTAGAAATATTCCTTCCAGACATCCGACAATGTGCCCGTGATCGCGCCGATTCCTGCATTAATAAGTCCCATAGTGTTTTCTCTCCTTTACTTTAAATTTTCTGTTTTACTATACCTGCAAGCTGATTTCCGTCTGTAACAGCTGTTTTTCCGCTTTTTCATCTGCCCTGGGTTTTCATTCTCCGCCCTTGTCCGATTCTGCCAGAGCCAGCACCCATTCTGCCGCGTAATCCGGATTTCTGGTGTTGACGATAACTCCGCAATATACCGGATCGTCATACAGGCCCAACATCTGCATTTTTTCTCCGCCCGGCAGGACAATGCAGCACCCGTCGATCTGATCCTTCAGGGATTCCTGCTGCTCCGGCGTCAGATATGTGGAAGGATCGGCAAAATAACCGTCCCGTTCCATGTTTCTGGCGTAATCCTCCGGCATGAGCATAACATCCAGGTCGTTGGCCGCAATCTTCGTGATCAGGCTCATCTGGGAATAATAGTCCAGCTCCCCGCTGCCATCCATGCTGAGCGGCGAAAGCAGCAGGACCTGTTTATCCTTCTCATCCTGAATGCCCAACTGTTCCCGGATGGTTTCTTCGGCCTGCTCCATGGGAAGGACCGCATGCACGGTCTGTACCGTAAGCACGGTCTCGATCTTCATACTTTTATACCAGTCGACCCCGCCGATGGTCAGGAAAACGGCCAGTACCGCCAGAGCGATCACCCATTTATAGTAGGTGATGAAGTATTCCAGTTTGCCGGCAAAACTCATATCCTTGATCTGCTTTTTCAGCTCTGCTTTTTCTTTTTCCAGTTTTTCGTCTATGTCTTTCGGCTGCCTCATTTTTTTCCCTCCTCGCCTTATTTTACAATAAACAGATACGGTACGCAACTAAGGTTTCAATTAAATTTCCGGAAACAGGCAAGACGGGGGTAAGACAAGGG
>JAFOJB010000468.1 GCA_017420455.1 Blautia sp. | reverse complement strand
TCCAAAGGGACATCGCATATACGCCCTTGCAGCTCCCTGTGGCCAAATGCAATTTCATTATAGCGGATTTTTATATTTTTGTCAATTTTTTGTAACATTTAAAGTCCGAACCATCAGGAAAGGATTTTCTCCTCTGCTTCCTCGGAAGCTTCCTCCAGGGCTTCTACTCCGCTTTTCAGGATCCTGTCAAAGACATCCGTTCCATCCTCCGTTATGTCATCCTCTCCGGAATCCTCAGGATCCTCCGCAAAGAGATCCTCGTCAGCTTCCTCCACCTCATCCAGGGCGTCCTCCGCTTCTTCCACGAAGTCTTCAGTCTCTTCAGAAAGGCTGTCCTCAAAAACATCTTCCAGAGTATCGGCGGCTTCTTCCGAAGCAGTCTTCGTTACGTCTTTCTCCTCTTCAAAGGCGTCTGCAGCCGCTTCTTTCAGATCGTCTCCGGTTTCGTCTGCAAAGATATCCTCCTCCATATAGCTTTCTGTTTTCACTTCCACTGTTTCCGGTTCCGGCACCGGGCAGGGTGTCCCGCAATAGGGACAGAAGGCCGCAGCCTTATCCACGCTCTTTTTGCATTTCGGACAGATCTTCTGACCTTTCTTGTCCGCAGACAAGGTCTTCAGCTCTTCGATCTTTTCCATATGCCCTTCAATTTCCTGGCAAAGAGCCTTCAGATCCTCTCCGAGGTGTTCTCCTGCCTGGAATTTCTCAAAGATAAGCTTTCCAAGACTTCCCCTGGCCTTTTCTATGGCTTTCTGTTCTCCGGCGATCATGCTTGTCAGCTTCTGGGTTTCATACATGATATTTACTTTTTTACCGATTCCCTGTGCGGTTTTAGACAGGGTTTTTCCGAGATCATTCAAAAAATCGTTTGCCATGACTGTTTTCTCCTTTTCTTACATCATTCATTCTTTTCTTTAAGCGATGCAGCTGTTTTCCGGGAAGGTACTCCCCGGCAAAAGCAGCCGGAAATGCGGACAAAAATCCCGGAGCCATCCTAAGGATCGATCCAGAAACAGCTGTCTCAATCCTAAGGCAGCAGGTACTGCTCCTGTCCCCGCATGAGAATACGCGGACCTCCGGTTCCTTCTATGTATTCCCGCGTGATGATCACCTGTCCGATGGCATCGTCCTTCGGGATCTCATACATGATGTCCAGCATATACTGCTCCAGAATAGAGCGGAGCGCTCTTGCGCCGGTTTCTCTTTCCATGGCCTTCCCGGCGATCACCCTCAGAGCCTCGTCCTCGAAGGTAAGCTTTACCTCGTCCATGGCCAGAAGCTTCTGATACTGTTTCAGAATGGCATTCTTCGGCTCCTTCAGGATATCCACCAGCATGTCCTCCGAAAGAGCGTCCAGACTGAAGATTACCGGAAGACGCCCGATAAATTCCGGGATCATTCCAAAGGTACGAAGATCCTCCACTGTCACCTTCTGCAGCAGATGGGGATCCTTGTCATATTTGTCCTTCAGGTTCGCATAGAACCCGATGGAAGCCTGTTTGTTCAATCTTTCCTTTACCACGTTTTCCAGCTCCGGAAAAGCACCGCCGCAGATAAAAAGAATGTTGCTGGTGTTCACCGTCGTCAGCGGGACCATCGCGTTTTTGCTGGTGGCTCCTACCGGAACCTCCACCTCGCTCCCCTCCAGGAGCTTCAGCATTCCCTGCTGTACCGCCTCTCCGCTCACATCACGCTGGTTTGTGTTCTTCTTTTTGGCGATCTTATCGATCTCATCCACGAAAATGATCCCATGCTCCGCCTTTTCCACGTCATTATCTGCTGCCGCCAGGAGCTTCGAGACTACACTTTCGATATCATCCCCGATATATCCGGCTTCTGTAAGAGATGTCGCGTCCGCTATGGCAAGAGGTACATCCAGAAGCTTCGCCAGGGTTTTCACAAGATAGGTTTTTCCGCAGCCAGTGGGACCGATCATCAGCATATTGGATTTTTCGATCTCAATATCATCCTCGAGTTGATCCGATACTCTTTTGTAATGATTGTAGACACAGACAGCAAGCGCCTTTTTGGCGGCGTCCTGCCCAATCACATAGTCATCCAGAATCGCATGGATCTCTGCCGGACGCATCAGATTGATCCCGCCGGCGTCATAGTCAAACTGAGG
>JAFOJB010000043.1 GCA_017420455.1 Blautia sp. | reverse complement strand
CTTCTCCCCTGTCCGATCGATAAAGCCGCCAGACGTGCGCCGTGCCCGCACGATTTATGACAGAAGGATCTGTACCGCCTCTCTGTCAAAGGTTACACTGTCCACATGATTTACCTCGATCTGGTACAGAGCGTTGGCGGCCAGATGCTCGGCTGCCTGCTCCAGGTCGCGGATTCCGGTGACGCCGGAGTATCTGGAGACAATGCATTCCAGGGCTTCTTCTGTCACAACGCATTCTTCCTTCTTCATCCCGGTCCTCTTCAGCGCCTTGGGCAGAGAAAATCTGGAAAAGATGATCTTCTTTTCCTCGAAGGTATAATCCGGAATGTCGATCACCGCAAAACGGGAAAGAAGAGGAGCGCTGATCTTATCCTTTTCATTGGCGGTGGCAATAGGATAAACTCCGGTCGTGGGAATTGTGCATTCTATATAATTATCGGTAAACCCCAGGTTGTCCAGAAGGGTCAGCAGCACGTCCGCCGGATTGCCCTTCCCGTTTCCGGAGGAAGCCTTGTCCAGCTCGTTGATGATGAAGACCAGATTGGATTCTCCCGCCACAGAGAAGGCTTCCATGATGATCCCCGGTTTGGCGTTGGAATATACCCTGGAGCTGCCGGTAAGCTGCTCCGGGTCGTTGATGGAACTCATATCCAGAGTAGTCCAGGGAAGCCGCAGGATCCTTGCGACAGCGTAGGCTACCTGAGATTTTCCCGTACCCGCCGGCCCTGCCAGCAGAAGGCCATAGGCGGGCAGGGTATGCGTCCGGTTGATCTGGATGATGGTTTCGATGATCCGCTGCTTCACCTTTTCCATCCCATAGAGCTCCTCATCCAGGATATTTCTTGCCCGGACCGGATCGATGGCTTCAAAGTAATCGCTTTTCCACTGGACGTTCATCATGATGGAAAGAGCCCGCTGGGCATGGCGGCGTTCTTCCTGGCTCACTTCGCCGGACCTGGCCACTGTCAGATTTCTCTGAGCCCAGAGACGGATATTGTCCGGCAGGGTTTTTCCCGCACAGGCCATAAAGTCCGAAATGCTCTGCAGGCTGGTCAGCTTCATATCGTCCCCTTCCGGTTCCTGATCCTCGTCTTCCACAGACGGGGAGGGAGCCTTGCTGGCGAAGAGGCGGCCGATCATGAACTGCAGGAAGCCGTCCCTGGCGGAAAGCTTGTTTTCACTTCCAAACGCAGTTTCCCGGATTTTGTATACAGCATAGCCCCTTTCTCTCACACTTCCGGAGAGACAGACATGAATGTGGTTTTCCCCCAGCCAGTGGATCAGGCTGGTGAAGCGCGCGTCGATCTCGAGGATCTCCCCCTGGAAGGAATTGTCTCCCTGACGGAATTCGAAGGCTGCTCCGCGGGACGGATTCAGGAAAAAACCCTCGGTATGGTGCTTCCAGGGAAGGGCTGGCTGCGAAAGGATCAGGATCGGTCTTTCCGGAGAGGCGGTATCCGCATCGGAACGGAAGACGGTATAACTGCTGGCAGGACTGCCGTTAACAGGGGAAAGAGAGTCATTCTGAAAATCAAATACCGGCATAGGTATCTCCTTTTTTGCTTTTTCTGGTAGTATAGCATGAACGAAAGCAGGATGTCAAAAACCCTTCTTGCCGAACCTGTTTATTTGAGGTAGAATGGATAAGGTTGAGCGGGTTACGTAACAAAGTACAGAAGAAAGGCAGAGACAGATGGGATATAGTTTTGAGAGCAGAGTACGTTTCAGCGAGGCGGGAGAAGATCAGTGCCTGACGCTGCCGGGCATCATGGATTATTTTCAGGACTGCTGTACATTTCAGGCGGATTCCATAAACCAGGGGCAAAGAGAACTAAGTAAGAGAGGGCGTGTGTGGGTGCTTTCTTCCTGGCAGGTTGTTGTGAACCGGTATCCTGCTTATGGCGAATCCATCATTACTACCACATATCCATACAGCCTGCGCGGATTTCTGGGACTAAGGAACTTTTCCATGGATACCCCGCAGGGGGAACGGCTGGCCCTGGCCAATTCCTGCTGGAGCTTTCTGGATATCCATACCGGCTTCCCGGCACGGCTGACAGAAACAGATCTGGAAGGCTATGTTCTGGATGAGAAGCTGGACATGGAATATGCCCCCCGTAAGATCGAGGTCCCGAATGACCTGGCAGAGCAGGAACCTTTTGAAGTCCAGAAGCATCACCTGGATTCGAATCATCATGTAAATAACTGTCAGTATGTACATCTGGCAATGGATTATCTGAAGGAAGGGACAAGGGTAAAACAGATCCGCGCTGAATACAAAATGCAGGGACGGCTGGGGGACGTTTTCTATCCGTCCGTCAGCATAAAAGAGCATGGCGCTGTGGTTGTCTTCTATAATGAGGTGAAAAATCCATATTTTATCGCAGAGTATCTGTACTGAATGTCTGCCGTCGGGCTTGCTTGCAAGCTGCTGTTTAAAGATCCCTGTTTTTTGTGCAATCTGGAAAAAAACTGCCATATTGATTTTCTGAACGTAAAAATATACAGAAGTATGAAAAAAATGTCATTTTACAGAAGGAGGTGTATGAGCGCTTTCGGTGTAAAAGCTGCACGCATTTCCGCGCTCCGGCCGGAGACAGGCTGAATTCGCTGTTTTTCCCCTCCAGCAGTCCCCTGAAGCCCCTTCCTGTTGCCGCAGCACTGGGAATGGGATATTATACCGCACAGGTTATAGGCTATATTCTGGATGTCTGCTGGGAAAACACAGCGGCGCAGAAAAACCCGATCTGGCTTTTCCTGTTTGTGTGTTTCTTCCCGCAGCTGACCGTAGGTCCTATCAGCAGGTACAATGACCTGAAGGTACTCTATGAGAAGCACAGGTTTTCCTATATGAATATCTGTATGGGAAGCCAGAGAATCCTGTGGGGGTTCTTCAAAAAGCTTGTGGTCTGCGAACGTGTTTCCCTGCTCGTCAGTTCGATCTGGGCGGATACCGCGGCCTACAACGGTATATGGCCCTGGATTGCCGTCCTGCTTTATCCCATGCAGATCTATACGGATTTTTCAGGCTGTATGGATATTATCCTTGGCGCGGCGGAGCTGTTTGACATCCATCTGGCAGAAAACTTCCGGAATCCTTTTTTTGCAAGGACTACACAGGAATTCTGGCAGAGATGGCATATTACGCTGGGCGGCTGGGCAAGGGATTATGTCTTCTATCCCTTTATGAAGAGCCGCAGAATGGTGAACTTCGGAAGGAAATGCAAGAAAGAGCTGGGAAAGCACTGGGGCAAGTTTATTCCCTGGACGGTCTCCATGATGGTCCTCTGGTTTGTCATGGGTTTCTGGCATGGTTCCATTCAGCATATCTTCGGTGTCAGCCTGTGGTTCTTCTCCATTCAGTTTGTCAGCGAGCTGTTTAAGCCTGTTACCAGGAAGCTGACCACAGGCCTGGAGATGAAGACAGAAAGCTTCAGCTGGCATCTTTTCCAGAGTGTCAGGACGTATCTGATCTATGCCCTCGGAATCGTTTTCTTTTCCACGGATAATCTGCAGGATGCATTTCTGCATTACAGGATCCTGTGGAAATCGGCGGGAGAACTGAATCCCTGGACTTTATTTGACAATACCATAGAGGGGCTTGTGTCCCGGCTGGATCTTCATCTGATCGTCATCGGTTTTCTGTTCATTCTTATTGTGGCTGTGCTTCGCGAGAAATTCACCTACGCCAGGTACTGGGTCAGGGAACAGAGCGTGGGTTTCCGCTGGCTGATCTGGATCGTTCTTTTCTTCCTGGTGCTGATTTTCGGCTATTATGGTCCATCCTACAGTGCCAGTGAATTTATCTATCAGGGCTTCTGATGCGTAACAGTTTTCTGAGGAGCCGTCTCTTTGCTTCATGAAATGTGAAAAAAGGGGACGGTTCTTTTTTTTTCACTTTTTCAGCTTATGTGCGCTGGAGAGAGTTCTCATCCTGTTTTCCGGGAGAATGGATTCTGCTTTGGTGGGAACACAGGGGTACAAAGCTTCTTCTGCAGTCCGTCAGGACGCCAGACACTTGAAAACACATGCAGTCCCCGGCCGGCGAGGCAGTAAACTGCAGCCGCCGCCCAGGATGCAGCAGGAAAATTAACAGTCCCCAGCCGGCAAGCCATGAACTGTAACAGGGAAAAAGCGCCTGCCGGCTTGACAGGTTCCGCCGAAGAGTTTATACTGATTTTTACAGCATATCTGAAAGAAAGCAGTCAGCTTTCAATTCTTATCATCTACATTTCAGGCGATTCTGCCGCATTATCCAAAGAAAGGAACAGAATATGGAAAAGCAGTATGCATGTTTTATGGATCAGCTTTGTCGTGAACTGGAGCACAGGAAAGAAAGCGGGGAATCCGCCAGGTTTTTCCGGGTTACAGGAAAGGAAGAGGAAATGCTGGTGCTCGAGTGCAAGGACGCAGAGGGCAAGGCGGCCTTCGCGGTCAGGCTGGAACCGCTGTACAGGCAATACCTGCAGGGTGCCGCCATAGAGAAGATCGCCCAGGATATCCTGGACTCTTTCTCCGGAGAATGTCTTGATGACATTCTCTGCGTTTCGGACTGCATGGAGCACTATG
>JAFOJB010000467.1 GCA_017420455.1 Blautia sp. | reverse complement strand
TGTAGGGCGGGATCCAGAGAATCCACATAGCGGAATCCGAAGAAGCAGTACCCCTTATGATACTTCCCGTAGGTATCCAGGCAGCGCTTTACCTCGTTGACGATCACGTCATGAGGAGCGTTGATCTGGGCCGGCGCTCCGTTGCTGTCATAGCCGCCCACCAGGCCGATGCGGTCGCCATACTTCTCAATGAGGCCGCAGATATCGTTGCTGATCTGTACAGAAGACCAGGCAGCCCAGCCGCAGTCGATCATATCCTCAATGATGGCTTCCGCGTGTCCGCAGCAATGGTAGATCGGTTTGATCCCCCTCCGGATGCATTCCTGGGCGAAGCGTTTATGATGCGGCTTGATCAGCTGACGGTAGGTTTCCGGGGACATGAACAGATCCCTCTGGGTCGCCACATCGTCAAAATAGGTAATGGTATCCGGATGGTAGGCATCAATGATGTAATCCAGAGCCTTAATCTTGTAATCCGTGATAGCCTCAAACAGCGCGTTGGTCTCCTCCGGCTCCGAAGCCATGGAGACAAGGGCGTCCTCAAAGCCCATCAGCGCGGCAAGACGTTCGAAAACACCGTTTCCGAAGCCGAAATCCACCACCTCGGCGTCCCGGTTCGGCTCTCCGAGGATCTTACATTCCATCTCGTAATCGGCTTTCCAGTTGTAGGCCGCGGGATCCGGAATGTGTACCTTCTCTCTCCACTCCGTAACGTCATCCATTACAGTGTAATTCACATCCGGGATGGCCGCGCCGCCGCCGGTGGAAGGATATTCCCACTTGATGCCGAAGCCGTCCATGGCGTCTCCGAACTGGGCTCCCTTTTCGATGGCCGGCCCGTTGATGGCGCCGAAGCCAAGGATCTTGTTTCCTACAAAGGAATTCGGGATCAGGGTTGTGGGCTTGTGGTTCAGGAAATTGAGATAATTTGCTTTGAAATCGAACTGCGGACCTGGCATTCTGGTATCCTCCTTTTTTCATTACAGGGAAGCGCGACTTGTACGGGCGGCTTTTTCACGCAGGATGCTCCCCTGCTGTTATGCCTGTTACAGTACCCGGCCGGTGAGGCCGTGAACTGTAAAGCGCTCCTTATGCTTTGTTTAAAAAAGACAAGACAGGGGTTGCGCTCAGCCTGTTTCCTAACTATACTATAAAGGAAGTATACACTTGATTTATCCGGATAAAAATGTCTTTCCATAACAAGAATCCGGAAAGGCCCGCCGGTTCCTTTGTCCAAAACAGACAAATGAGACACCGGCAGCATTGCCTGTCCGTATATGCCTGCGGATAAAAGGAGACAGAAATGAAGCTCAGTATGTACCTGATCGCGAAATATCTGAAAAAGTACAATCCGGAATGCCACATTCTGGAAAACCGCCAGAGCATAAAGGGAGTGCGTTTCTTTTCCGATCAGCTCCCTTCCTTCTCCCTGGATTACGTCTATCTTGGCACTTCAAGGGATTATTACCAGGATCCGAAATACGAGGACGCGCTGCTCCTTTCCAACGGACAGAATCAGATCCTCTGCCGCGGGGCGGACTACGAGGAGCTTCTGAACGATGTGCTTTCCGCCTTTGAATACTATAATGTCCTGGAGCAGGAGCTCCTTTCCATGGGGAACCGGCATGAAACTCTGGCGCAGATGCTGAAGGTTCTGGAGGAAGTCACGGAGGACCCTGCGGCCGTCTTCGATCTGGAAGGAAATCTCATCGGCATCGCCAGTCCTTCGTCCATCCGCGATCCGGAATTTCTGGAAACCATCCGGAGCCGGAGGATCCTTGGCACCAATATTATCGGCCGGGTATTTGAGGATATGGACGGCCAGATCAGCCACGATCTGACCGACGAGCCACAGTTTCTGCATACCCCCGGAAGCCAGGAGCAGGGAGCCATTGCCCTGTATCTGTGCCAGGAAGGCGAGCGGGTCGGCTTCATCCTCCTGTTTCCCTATACAAGGCAGGAGGCCATGGTCTGGCTCTGCCTGATGCCTGTATTCGCGAAGGCCTTTGCCCAGGCTTCGGAATTTACGGCCGTTTCCTCCAGCCTTCAGGGAAAGCAGTCCATCTTTCTCCGCCTGCTGCAGAAGGAGGTCCTTCCCGCGCCGGTCCTGGCAAAATTCGAAAGCAGGCTTTCCTTCACCTCAAGTCCGGTACTGTTGGTCTTCCGGGCTGTCATGATCCAGAACCACACCTTCCGCAGCATGCTGTGCAAGGAGCTTTCGGAACAGGCAGGCGGATGTCTTCTGTGCGAATACCTGCAGGATGTGGTCATGCTCACAGAAGACGCTGCTCTCCGCTTCCTGAGAACCTATCTGGAAAACAGCATCGTCCACAGAAATGTATCCATCGGCGTTTCCATGCCGCTTCAGCATCCGGAGGAGATTCCGGTGGCTTACGAACAGGCCGTGTTCGCCGTGGAAGCGGCTGACGTTCCCGCCATGCGCTGGTGCCGGGAGCTGGCCCTGCCTTATCTTCTGCAGTCGCTGCGGAAGAAGGAAATGGCGCTGAAGCTTCTGCATCCCGCGCTTCTGTTTCTGGAGGATTATGACCGGGAAAACCAGACGGATTTTCTGGAGACGCTGAAGGTTTTCCTGACCACCCGGTGCAGCCAGAAGGAAACCGCAGACAGGCTGCACATCCATCTGAACACCCTGAAATACCGGCTGCGCAGGATCAGCGATCTGTGCCGGACGGATTTTAAAGACCCGGAAGAATTGTTCTACATGGAACTGTCCATCTACCTGAAAGGAGTCTGAGCATCATGAATTGTCCGATCGATCTGTACGCGGGATTGCTGGGCTGCGGCAAAACGACGCTGATCCGCCGCCTGCTGGAAACAGAATACCGTGGGAAAAGAGTGGCTGTCATCGAAAATGAGATCGGGAAAGTGAATCTGGACGGCATACAGCTTACCGGGGCGGACCCTTCTTCCGGCAGGGCTGCCTCCGGCTTTTCCGGCGCATCTGCCGCGCCTTCTGTCTTCGTGAGGGAGATCACCGGAGGCTGTGTATGCTGTACCGTTCAGGGAGAATTCACAAAGGCCGTGGACCTTCTGGTGGAGACCGTCCAACCGGACTGTATCGTCATCGAGCCCACCGGGGCTGCGGATATTACCGGCCTTCTAAAGGCCTGCCGCCTTTCCCGCCTGGCAGCCGTGAGAAGACTGGTCATGCTTGTCAACGCCCGGAAATTCCTTCCGCTGATCTCTGTAGTCGGCTCCTTCTATCTGGACCAGATCCGCAGCGCTTCCTGCATATACCTGAATTTCACGGAGCGGATGACGGCGGAGGGGGTACAGGCGGTCCGCGAGAAGATCCTGGAAATTAACAAGGAAGTGAAGATCATAGACATTCCCATGGCGGAAATCTCCGAAGAGACCTTCTCCTCTCTGCCTGTACCCCAGGATAAAAAAACCGTTTCCGAAGCCCGGACCCTCCGCGGCAGCTCTCTGAAAGTCCGTTCCCTGGACGCAGAAGAGGCCGGGAGCCGTCCTGTCCACATTCTTTCCGGGAATAAAGCCCAAAGCCCCCTTGTCACATGGACCCTGGAGATCCCGTTCCCTCTGACACAGGCACAGTTCGAGCTTCTGCAGAAGGAACTGGAAAACAATCAGCACTCAGAGATCTGGCGCGCCAAAGGAATTCTGCCTATGGTGTCCGGCGAAGAACGGAAGCTGGATTTTGTCTTCGGAGATCTGTTCTCTGAAAATACGGCCCTCCCCGAAAACCACAGGGATGTACTCGGCAAACTGGTGCTCATCGGGAAAAAGATCGACACAAAAGCCTGGGAACAGCTTTTAAGCACACCTGCCGCAGGAGGCTGAAACGACCGCAGAAGAAACAGAAACATATAGAAACAGAAATATGCGCCATCTGCAAAGGCGGCTATATGTTCTCTTACGTTCCGAATAATCTCCTCGGGCGCCGGCTCCTCCGTTTTCGCATTCAGCGCCTGAAGCAGCCGTGCCTCACCGAACAGCTTTCCCTCTGCATTCTTTGCTTCAGTGACACCATCCGTATATACGAATAAAGTGTCCCCGGGGGAAAGCGTAAATTCATGTTCCCCGAAGGTTACGTTTTCCATAATGGCAGCCGCCAGAGAATGGGGATATTTGATCAGTCTGTAGTCTCCACCCGCTCTTTTTACGGCAGGATGGAGATGGCCGGCATTTACCGATACTCCCTTACCTGTAGACAGATCTATAACAGCCAGCCAGACTGTCACGAACAGGTCAGCCGAGTTGCCCTGTGTTCCACCTGTATTCTGTATCGGAACTTAAAACAACTGTTCACCGGTTATTACATTCTGGAACACGGAACCATATTTCCCATTTGAAAATCCATTTGCAGAAACAAGAGTCATATGTATAGCCTTCCCGGGTTGAATCTCTTTTTGAAATGTGCTCAGTCTGTTCATGAGTTTCCCATATTCAGATTTATCAACTTCAAAGACACCATCTGTATATTTCATCTCGCATAGATTAATAACACCATCTTTACGATCAATCAGGAGATCAATCTGTGCTCCCGGCTCCGACGTCTCACTTTTCCATGCATATTCCATGGTATCTACGCCGGCAATTCCAAGTACTGCTTTGATCTCAGAAACATGGTTTACACAACAGATCTCAAAGGCATTCCCTCTCCACGAATTGTAGGAAGGAGAGTGTATGTACTCCATCCAGGAGCTTTGTTTGCGTGATCTCAGAAACCTCAGACTAAATAATGTAAACGGATCAACAAGCTGGAAATAAGCTCCATTAGATGGTTTCGTATAATTCATATATCTTCTTATAAATCCACATTGTTCGAGTTCCTGCAGATTTTCGGTCAGAACTGATCCGCCTCCAATGGCTTTCACTTCCGATAGTTCCTTTCTCGTTCTGCCGCTTTTCGATTCAGAAAGGGCTTTCATGATCGCCATATGCTTTTCAGGCTTCTTAAACAGAGAATAAAACAATGACTAATCCTGTTCTGGTTATTTTAGCTGCCGGTTTAGGCAGCAGATACGGCG
>JAFOJB010000466.1 GCA_017420455.1 Blautia sp. | reverse complement strand
GAACCCCGGAAGATAAAATCCTCCGGGGTTCCTGCCTGTTCTTATTCAGTTGTGCGAGAGCAGCTGATCAATACAGCTTTGCCATCTCCTCGATGTTCTCTTCGTTGAACTGCAGCGGAAGTCCAAGAACGATCTCGGTGCCGCCGTCATCAGCCTCGGTGATGGTGTAGTCGCCAAGATCACCAGCGGTGAAGGTCTCATCCAGAGCACCGGTGATGTCTCCGTTCACCAGAGCGATGGTTGCATATGCGGAAAGATTTCCAAGGCCTACCATATCCCACAGATAGAAATACGGGCAGCTGTGAGCATCATCTGCTCCGGTATACTCTACCATCTCGGACGGAAGTCCAAGACCTGTCAGCTTGCAGGCAGAACCATTGTCCTGAAGAAGCTTGGCAGCTGCAGCGATACCAACAGTCGTCGGAGCGCAGATAACCTTCAGATCCGGGTATTTGTCAAGAAGAGCCTGGGTCTGATCTGTGGACTTCTGGGGCTCGTCATCACCATAGGCAACCTCTACCAGTTCCAGCTTGCTGTATTTCTCATCGCCTTCCATGATGGTCTTCATGGCGTCGATCCATGCGTTCTGGTTTGCTGCCTGAGAAGTAGCAGAAAGAACTGCCCACTGGCCTTCGCCGCCTGCGATATCATAAACAGCGTCGATCAGAGCCTGGCCTACAGCTACGGTACCGGCCTGGTTTACAAATACCTGACGGCTGTCCGGATTCGGAGCGGAATCGAATGCAGAAACCATGATGCCTGCATCCATAGCTTCCTCAAGCTTCGCCTGAAGAGCGTTCACATCGTTTGCGGAGATGCAGATCGCGTCGAAATCCTGGGAGATCAGGTTGTCGAGAACCTTGATCTGGGCATCAGCGGTAGCGGTCTCGGGATAAGATTTCTGAACCTCGCCGCCTTCTGCGGTGACAGTCTCCTCGAAAGCGCCTGCCGCGATCTCGAAGAAAGCGTTTCCTGCTGATTTTCCAACCAGAGCGATCTTCATGCCATCAGCAGAACCAGCCATTGCCGGAGCTGCAGCAGCAAGTACCATGGTGCCGCAAAGGATTGCGCTGACAAGTTTTTTGTTCATTTTGTTTCCTCCTTTGAAAAGAAAAATATATTTTGCAACTGCCCTGCCAGAGACATGACAGCAGGCAACATAAGAAAAGACGGATTATTTTCTCACCCTGGCTGCTTTGCGGATCTCACCGATGATATTCGGGAGAGCCACTGCCACGATCAGAAGAGCGCCAAGGATCAGAAGGATCACCTGTGCATGGACATTCTTCTGTCCAAGACCTACTCTGAGGCATACGATGATGAAAGCAGAGATAATGCCGCCTGCCAGGTTTCCTTTTCCTCCGGTGGAAGAAATCCCGCCGAATACGGCCATGGCGATGGCATCCATCTCAAAGCCCTGACCGGTGGTGGTATTGGCGCCATAGGAAACAGAAAGCAGGAACAGAGCGCAGAGCCCGGCCATAAAGCCCATGGTGGTATAGATCACAAAGCGGATCTTCTGCACCTGGATCCCGGAATAGAAAGCAGTAAGCCGATTGGTGCCGATGGCATATACACGGCGTCCGAACACGCTCTTTCCCAGGATGATGGCAAAGATCACCGCGAAGATCACGACCAGGAACAGAACCAGCGGGAAATTCAGGGCGCCGACCTTGCGGCCTCTCTCATTGATGGTCCCGCCGATGCTGAGGTTGGCTGTCAAAGCCTTGAAGCCTGCCTGATTTGCCGCCTGGACGCTGCCGCCGGAGCCGAGGACGATCTCCGCGATCCCGCGGAAGATGATCTGGGTAGCCAGCGTGACGATCATAGGCGGGAGCTCCGGAAAACGGGTCAGAATGAAGCCGTTGACCGCGCCGCAGGCCGCCCCGACCGCCAGCGCGGTGAGAATGACCAGGATAAAAGGAGCTCCGGCGTTGGAAACGATCACCGCCATGGTCGCCGAAAGGCAGGCGATGGAACCAACGGAAATATCGATCTCTCCCATTACCAGAATGAAGGCCATGGGGAGCATCAGAAATACCTCTGCCAGATAGACGGGCATCTGGCGGAGCAGGGAGCTTGCGTTGTAAAACTCAGAAAACCGCGCACAGAAAAGATTGATCAGGATAACGACCAGGATCAGGATTCCTTCCCAGCTGAAGATGATCTTCTTCAGCGGATTTACCGGCACGTTGTTTATGGTTCTTCCAGATTTTCCAGCCATGATTACATCTCCCTCCCTTTCAGTGCATTTCTGTCAGCAATCCGCTGCAGGACAACGTTGACCACGACTACCACCAGGATGAGGACGCCCTTGATCATATTCTGCCAGAGCGCATCGATCCGGAGGAGCGGCAGCGCCTTGGGGATCATCGCCATGATGATGGCGCCGAAGAGAGTTCCGATGACCGTACCGCGGCCGCCGCTCATGCTGACGCCGCCGATGACGCAGGCTGCGATGACATCCATCTCGCCGCCCTGCTGCATATCCGGCATGGCAGAAGCATAGACGGAAACCTGGAGCGCTCCGGCAAGACCTGCCAGAAGACCCATGATGGTATGGACCAGAAGCTTGATATTCTTTACATTGATACCGGAAACCTCGGCAGCCTCCGCGTTGCTTCCCACCGCGTAGATCTTGCGGCCGGTGCGGGTCCACTTCATGAAGAAGAAGAAAAACACGTAGCAGACGATGATCACCCAGATCACAAGGCTCATGCCCAGAAGCTTCGTAGTGGCGAAATTCTTGAAATTGCCGAGTGCTGCAGCGCCGGCCCATTCACCGCCGTTGGAAATGAGATAGCCCAGGGCACGGAAAATGTACATAAAGCCCATGGTGGCAATGATGGGAGGAACCGCTGCCCGGGAGATCACAAGGCCGACCAGGAAACCGCAGACGGTACCGATGACGATGGCGATCACAAAGCAGAGGAAGGTATTATGGATAAAGTTGTATTTCAGCAGCATGCCGACCGCCATACCGGACAGAGCCAGGGTGGAGGTGATGGAAATATCGATGCCTCCCACCAGCATGACGCAGAGCATTCCCAGCGCCATGACCATGGCGACGGCATTGTTCTTCAGCATATCCGTCACGGATTTGAAGGTGAAGAAGGACGGACTGACGAAGGACACGATGGCGAACATGACCACTACGATGATGGCCAGAAGGAATTCTCTGGAGCCTGTGATCCTTTTAAACAAAGATTTCTTTTTCAATTTGCGCTCCCCCCTTCTTTATGTCCCTTTTCCATGGCCAGCTCCAGGATGCCCTCCTGCGTAGCCTCGCCGCGCATCAGCTCGCCGGTCTTCCGGCCATTGCACATGACCACGATCCGGTCTGACATACCCAGGATCTCCGGCATTTCGGAGGAGATCAGGATGATGGCGTAGCCCTTGAGGGCCAGATCGCCCATGATCCCGTATATTTCTGCCTTGGCTCCTACATCCACACCCTTGGTAGGCTCGTCCATGATGACGACCTTCATTTCCTGGGAAAGAGCCTTGGCGACTACCACCTTCTGCTGGTTTCCGCCGGAAAGAGAGCTGGCCGGCTGGAAGATATCCACTGCCTTGGTATCTACCTCCTCCAGAAGGTCTCTGGAAAGCTCCCGTTCCTTTTTCTCATTGTTGAGGCCTCTTCTGGCATATTTGCCGATGGTGGGCAGAGTGACATTCCTTCCCAGGCCCCAGCTCATGATCAGGCCTTCCTTCTGTCTGTCCTCCGGAAGAAGGATGATTCCCTTCTCCATGGCTTCGGCCGGTGTACTGATATGGATTTCCTTCCCCTCCAGATAGACCTGCCCGCTCTCCGCCTTCGTGATTCCGCAGATACTTTCCATCACCTCGGTACGGCCCGCGCCGACAAGGCCTGTAAAGCCCAGAATCTCTCCGGCATGAACGGTAAAGGAAACATTCCTGTAAAAACCGGTCCGGGAAAGCCCTTCCACACGCAGCATTTCGTCCCCGATCACCACATCCGGTTTCGGGAACAGGTCCTTGATCTCACGGCCTACCATGGCCTTGATCAGATCTGCATTGGTAATCCCGTCCACATCATAGGTTCCGATATACTGAGAATCTCTGAAAACAGTGACTCTGGAAGCTACCCGGTACATATCCTCGAATCTGTGGGAAATGAAGATAATGGAAACGCCGTCCGCCTTCAGCTGATCGATGATCCTGTACAGTTCCTCGGATTCTGAACGGGTGAGGGAAGCTGTAGGCTCATCAAAAATAATGATTCTCGCATTTGTGGAAAGACATTTCGCGATCTCGACCATCTGCTGCTGGGCGACACTGAGGGTACCCATCTCTGCCGTGGAATCGAAATCCGCATTCATCCTCTGAAGCAGCTTGTTTGCTTCCCTGTTCATGGCGCCCCACTGGATCATTCCATGACTGATGATCTCATGGCCCATGAAGATGTTTTCCGCTACGGTAAGATCCGGGTAAGAGGTAGCATGCTGATAAACAGCGGCAATTCCTGCAGCCTGCGCATCACGGGGCCCTTTGAAGTCCACTTTTTCGCCATTCAGGAACATCTCACCCTCTTCAGCCTTGTGTACGCCTGTAATGACCTTGATAAAGGTGGATTTCCCGGCACCGTTTTCTCCCATCAAAGCGTGAACCTCGCCCTGTTTCAGCTGAAACTGGACATTGTTCAATGCCTTAACGCCCGGAAAGATCTTCGTAATGCCTTTTAATTCCAGTACATATTCGGACACTGTTTTTCTCCTCTCTGTATGATGTTGTTCTGCTTAGTTTATTTTAACACCAATACGCGTTTTAGAAAAGGGGGAAATATTTTCAATATCGTAGAAATATTATCGGTTTCCTTCTCTTCTATCCCGGGAAGGTTTGTGATATACTGTTAAAAACCAACGATACGCAGCCGTAAAAAAATCAAGCACGCTGCCGCCGGCAGTCTGCCGCAATGACATCTGCAGTCAGATCATCAGACCGGATTCGGATACAGGGCAGAGGAAGGAGGAGCAGCGGGCTGCACCGACTGACGATAACGCACCATCATGAAGAAAGGAGAAACAGGGATGAAAGACAGAAGTATTCCTGCATTGCCGCAGAAGCCCCGCCTGGAATGGCTGGACATTGCCAAGGGCATCGGGATCTTTCTGGTCGTCTATGGCCATTCCATCGCCCCGTACAACCTGTATGCCTATTATTTCCATATGCCCCTGTTCATGATCCTCTCCGGGTATCTCTATCAGCCGAAGCAGAGCTTCCGGACCTTTCTGTGGAAAAAAATCTGTTCTCTGTATATTCCATATGTCGGCTGGAACCTGATCGTCATCGGCGGCCGCCTTCTGGACGGCGCTGCTCTGGGCGTCTTCCACAAGATGCTTCCGGGACAGCTCACTGTCATCCGGCAGGTCTTCCTCTGTGTCGGCAAGGACGGGAAATATATGGGCGCCACCTGGTTTCTTGGCTCACTTTTCATGATCAGCATCGTGTACAGGCTGGTGGACCTGATCGTTCCGAAATGGAAATACCGGCAGCTGGTGATACTGGCCTTTTTCGGAGGGGCGGCGGCTTTCGGGTTTCTTTATACACTTCCCTATATGCAGAGCCGCACCGTGATCTTAAGCTTCTTTTACGCCCTGGGACCGGTTTTTCATGAAATTACGTCTCTTCTGCGGCGTTTCTCCCAGCTGGTGATGGTATTTCTTTTCGATTGTCTGTTCCTCTGTCTTCGTTTTGTCACCGGACCGGCTAAAATGGGAGAAAATGTATACGGAAGGCCTCCTGTGTTCATCCTCGACGCCATTGCCGGAAGCCTGTTCGTAATTCTTTTTTCCATGTGGCTGGAGAAACGCAGACTCAGTCTCTGGAAGGTGGTTTCCGTGCCTTTGCGGACCATGGGCAGAAATTCCATGGATATCCTCCTGTGGCAGTTTTTCGGCTTCTATGTGGTGGTTCTTGTCCAGCTCCGCCTGGAAGGCCAGCCCTTCCGGCAGATCCTCTATGAAAAAAGCCGCTACAACGTGAGCGGCCGCTGGTGGATCGCCTACCTGGCCGCCGGAATCCTCCTCCCCCTTGCCTGGGGCTGGGTTCTGAAACACGGTCCCTGGGGAAAGCTTCTGAAAAAAATCCACCTGGTATAAATGTTTCCCGTACAGAAAAGGACTGTGAAAAAAGCCGCTTATCATTTTCCTCCCACCTGACGGAATGCCGGATTTCAGGCATTCCGTCAGACAGAGGGATAATCCGGGTAAGGCTTTTTTCACAGTCCCTGTTTTTGTACATCTTTTGGGGCATTCATGATTCCGGCGCAAAAAGACATCATTTCACTGAATGGACTTACAGCCCCATATCACACCACAGCATCAGGTTAAGCGCGATAGATCTTTACATCGAAGGATTCGTGGATGGCGGTACGTGCTTCTTCCACGGTGCCGAACTCTCCTGCCTTCAGCATCTGAGCAGTGATATTCCCGATGGCCGTGGCTTCGCCCGGGCCGGCATGGATTTCCTTCTTTGTCGCCCTGGCGGTGAGTTCATTCAGATATCCTGCATTGGAACCTCCGCCTACAATGTGGATCCTGCTGTAGGTACGGCCTGTCATTTCCTCCAGCTCCTTCGCCGTGCGCGCATAGCACTCCGCAAGACTCTGATAGCTGACGGTGGCAAGCTCTCCGATGGTCTGGGGAACCTGCTGCCCGGTTCTCCCGCAGTAATCCCTGATTGCCTGGATCATGCTGTCCGGAGACAGGAAGCAGTCGTCATTGACATCGACTCTGGATGGGAAGTCCTTTACTTCCTCTGCCATATCGCAGATCTGGGCAAAGCTGTACGCATCCTGAAACTCATGGCGGATGGACTGGATCATCCAGAGGCCCATGATATTCTTCAGATAACGGAATCTTCCTTCGTATCCGCCTTCGTTGGTAAGGTTCAGCTCACAGCTCTTTCTGCTGCAGTCCGGCTCCTTTCTCTCAAGCCCCATCAGCGACCAGGTACCGGAACTGATATAGATGAAATCATCATCATTTGCCGGAACGGCCAGGACTGCAGATCCGGTATCATGGGTGGCGGGAGCGACGACCTCCAGGTCGAAGCCCAGCTCCTCCTGAAGTTCCTTTGTCAGATGTCCTACCGATGTTCCGGGCATGATCAGCTTCTGGAAGATCCTTCTGGGATATCCCAGCATATCGATGAGCTCATAGTCCCATTCCTTTGTCCATGGGTTTACCAGCTGGCCGGTGGTGGCTTCCGTGTACTCGCAGGTCTTCTGCCCGGTAAGCAGATAATGGAAATAGTCCGGCACATGGAGAAGCGTCTGCGCTTTCTGAAGCTGCTCCGGATGTTTCTTCTTCACAGCCATCAGCTGATAGATAGTATTGAAAATGGCCTTCTGAATTCCGGTTCTTTCATACAGCTTTTCCAGCGGAATAACCTTATAGACTTCCTCATCCATACCATCCGTACGATGATCCCTGTATCCCACGGTATTTCCGATAACCTGGTCGTTCTCATCCAGCAGGACAAAATCTACGCCCCAGGTATCTACACCCATACTTACAGGTACCTTTCCGGCATCCCTGCATTTTCTGAGTCCTTTCACGATTTCATCAAAAAGCCGGTCGAATTCCCAGCAGAGCTCTCCGTCCTTTTTGACCATCCCGTTTTCGAACCGGTGGACCTCCTCCAGTACCATCTTCCCCTGCTCCATGTGTCCGAGGATCAGGCGGCCGCTGGAAGCGCCCATATCTACAGCAGCATAATAAGTAGCCATATCTGTTATTTCCTCCTGTTTATGATCTCAAATCCTGTAAAAACCGCAATAAAAAAGGTCGTTAAGACCTTTACGCAACAACGATTATACTATAATATACGCCTTTAGGCAAGTATTAATTGTCCGTACGAGACCGCAGCATTACAGCATTTGTATTGCATTAACGATTATGATATAATAGATGCGGTTGAATATGACCAACATCGGAAAGGATTAATCATGACTATTGATGAAGCGATAAAAAATGCCAAGCGCATACATTTCATAGGCATAGGCGGCGCAGGAATGTGCCCCCTGGCCGAGATCCTGCACGACAAGGGATACTACCTTACGGGATCTGACAACAACGAGAGCGACACCTTGAAGCGCATCCGCGCCCTGGGT
>JAFOJB010000465.1 GCA_017420455.1 Blautia sp. | reverse complement strand
ACGCCAGACACCTTGAAAACATATGCAGTCCCCTGCCGGTGAGACCGTGAACTGTAACCCTCAGCGCTGATAGAATTTCAGAAGAAGCCTGGCGAATACGTCAGGCTTTCCGTCTGTCAGGCGGATAAACCGCAGCATCTTCGCTTCCTGGCTGTAGAGGGCAAAACGGCTCTTAAGAAAAGGAGGAAGGCTGCTCTTTACCAGGGGATTCTCCTGCCAGCGGGGATATTGATCGGAAAGATAAGAAAAGCATTCCTTCACGATCCGTATCCTGAGCTCCCGTTTTCCCGGTTCCCGGTTCCAGGCAATCTGGCGGAAGCGGAGCAGGATATGTTTTACGGCGAGGAATTCCAGTTCATCCTGATATAACCGGTACAGTCCTTCTTCTTTCATCCTTTCCGACAGGACATCCAGTGCCTTCAGGATATCCAGGGTCTCCCCGGACAGGCGGGAGAGAAACCCGGCCTGGCTGCGGTAAGTATAACAGCTTTCGAATACCAGCCCCACACGGGAGGCTGCCGCCGCCGTAAAGACAGAGAAGGGAAGATCCTCGAATCGGATGCCCTCCGGGAAGGGCATTTTTTCCGCCAGCTCCCGTTTCAGAAAACGACACCACCCATAGACCGAGATCAGGATCAGGCTCTTTGGATCCTCCCGGAAGGAGGAAGGAAAATCTGCCCCGAGAAGGAGAGGACGGAGTGTTTCCTTTCCGGCGTCGTCGGTCTCTGTATTTGCAAAGAGGACGAGGTCGCACCCACCCTCTGCAGCCTTCCGGACCAGAACCTGGCAGGCTGATTCCGGAAGAACGTCGTCGCTGTCCACGAACCAGACATAGTCGCCTGAGGAGTGAAGGAAGCCGAAGTTCCGGGCATAGCTTACGCCGTGATTTTCCAGATGATATACAGAGAGCTTCTGAGGCTCTCTTTTTTTATATTCTTCCAGGATCCGGCCGCTTTCATCGGTACTGCCGTCGTCCACGGCGATGATCTCCAGCTCCTTACAGGTCTGGGACAGCAGACTGTCAAGACATTGGGGGAGATATGCAGCCACATTATATACCGGCAGGATGATCGAAACCAAAGGTGATCTGTTCATAAACATCTTTCTCCTCTTCTGCGCAAGGATATACGGATATATATAAATTCTATCATTCCCGGGAAAAAGTGGCAACAGGATAACATTTTTGTAATATTTACTGGACGGGATATGGCAGGCTGGGTTATAATAAATAGTTGAAACCGAGAGACCTTATACGAATTCCTCAGAAAGGAATGAACATGAAAGTAAGTAAACGAGACGATTATAAAAGGCTGATAATCTTCTGCCTTGCCAGTATTATCGTGATCGCCCAGACAGCTGCTTTCACTTATGTATGGTACAATTATTACAGACAGCTGATCTTTGAGCCCTTCTGGAGAAAAGGAAACTGGGTGCTCATCGCTCTGTATATGATGTTCAATATCATGTTTTCCAAACTCTACGGAGGGCTGCGGGTAGGTTACCTGAAGAGAATGGAGATTTT
>JAFOJB010000464.1 GCA_017420455.1 Blautia sp. | reverse complement strand
TGATTCCCCTGCCTTTTTCAAGCACAAATGGAAAGTTGCAGTTCACGGTCTCACCGGCCGGGGACTGCATGTGTTTTCAGAGTGTCTGGCGTCCTGACGGACTGCAGAAGAATCTTTGTCCGCAGTCAAAGGTCTTTACGTCCTGCAGACGCAGACAAAGATTCTTCTGCAGTCAGGAGGGCCGACAGACGCCGAAAACACATCTGTCCCCGGCCGGTGAGACCATGAACTGTAACAATGGAAACAGCGGCCATGGTTCTCGACAAGAAACCGCTTTTCTGTTAGGATAAAGGAGAGTTACGGAGCCACAGTGTATAATCTCACAGGATATTTTCAATAAGAAATTTATGGAGACGATTATTTTTCATGTGGATGTGAATTCTGCTTTTCTCTCCTGGTCAGCGGTAAAACGTCTCAAAGAAGATTCGGAAGCGGTGGACCTTCGGACCATTCCCTCAGCCGTGGGTGGAGACGTAGAGACGCGGCATGGAATCATCACGGCAAAATCCATCCCTGCAAAGAAATTCGGAATAAAGACGGGGGAACCAGTGGTAAAGGCTCTGCAGAAATGTCCCTCCCTGGTCCTGGTGAAATCGGACTTTACGACATATCGGGAGTATTCCCGCGCTTTTATCAGAATACTGCGGGAATACAGCTCCGTGGTGGAACAGGTTTCCATCGACGAGGCTTACATGGATATGTCAGAAGGAAAAACGCTGGTTTCTTTTGACCATGAAAACATTTCTTCCATCCTGAACATCGCCGGAAGGCTGAAAGACGCCATCCGGGAGCGTCTGGGATTCACAGTGAATGTAGGTGTATCTGTCAACCGGATCCTGGCAAAAATGGCCAGTGATTTCGAGAAGCCGGATAAAGTCCACACACTGCTGCCTGAGGAGGTTCCTTCCAAAATGTGGCCTCTGCCCATCGGAGAGCTTCATGGCTGCGGCAGGCAGACAGCCGCAAAGCTTTCCCGCCTGGGTATCCGCACCATCGGAGAGGCAGCGGGAACGCCCCTCTCACTGCTGCAAAGTTATCTGGGAGAGAAAGCCGGCGAATACATCTTTCTCCGGTGCAACGGCATCGGCAGCGATGTCCTGCAGACCGAAGCAGAAGAAGCCAAAAGCTATTCCAACGAAACCACCACCGCCTTCGATATCGACCGTAACAATTACGACAAGGCTGTTCCGGAAATCCTTTCCCATCTGTGCCGCAAGGTTTCCGAACGGCTTCTAAAGGACGGCGTCTTTGCCTCTACCATAGGCGTCATGGTAAAGACGGACCAGTTTCAGCGCCATTCCAGACAAAAGACGCTGGAACGCTCGGTGAATGATTTCGAATCCCTGTACCGGCATTCCAAAGAGCTGCTCTCCGGTCTGACCAGAGAAAAAGACGGGCTCTTCGACCGGGGATACGCTCTGCGCCTCATAGGCGTCTCCGCCAGCAGCCTGGATAAGGGAGAATTCCGCCAGATGGACCTCTTTGACTATCTGTCCGCCGCCCCTTCCCCGCCGGACGTTCCAGGTCCCGCAGCTGACAGCAGCCCTGTGGGCAGCCGTCCCCGTCCGCAGGATACACTGTCTGCGGATACAAATACGAAGATAAAGAAAAAACCTCCCCGGACCCGTTCCGGAAAGGCAGAAAATATAAAGCACTCCCGTGAAAAAACAGAGACAGAAAAACGCCTCAATGAAATGGTGGAAAAGATCCGCCGCTCCTATGGCGTCGACTCCATACACAAAGGGTTTTCCTGAAGCTTCTCAGAACACACGGGGAGAAAAGGAGGAGAAAAAGGAACCGTCCCCTTTTCTCCTCCTAAATACCGATCTGCAGACATTCTTTGAGAGCTTTTTAACGTAAAACAGATCGCATTTCATTTCAGATTGTTGCTTCTGTCGTATCTCTTGCCGCCCCAGTAAACCCGGGTGGCAATCTCTGCCTTATCCGAAAGATCAACACCCTCCAGGATGTATCTGCAGAAGGTCTCAAAGCCGGCACGGTCGCAGATGTAACCAATATGCTCCTTACCCTCGACGGCATCCTTATCAATGTATTCTTCGGCAAAAGCGTAGCAGTTTTTGACGATCTTCAGGATACTCTCTTCATCCGCCCACTTGATAAAATCCTCTGCAAGCCGGGGATTCTGTTTGCCGGTGCGGCCGAGGATCACCAGGCGGAAATAATGTTCCCTGCTCCTGGTCCAGGCACGGGTCGGACAATAGGCGACACAGACACCGCAGCCGATGCACAGATCCGGATCGCGCTCGATCTTGCCGTTTACCACTTTGAGAGCCCCTACGGAACGCTTCTGGCAGTATTTGACACATTGCTCGCAGCCTACGCAGCGGCTGGGATCATACTGCGGCTCAGTCATACCGATGATGCCGAAATCATTCATGCGGACCTTGGCACAGTCGTTGGCGCAGCCGGTAAAGGCAACCTTCATGTGCAGGTTGTTTGGAAAGATCAGCTTATCCATCTTCCTTGCAAATTCCGTGGTATCATAGCAGCCGAAAGGACAAAGACGCTTGCCGGGACAGGCAGCAATATTCCTGGTACCGGAAGCGGGGTAACCGCCTTCAAATTCTTCCTGGTTGACCCCGGATTCGTCGATGATAAACTGAAGCTCCTTATTGACAGCATCCATATCCTCCAGCCGGATGCCGGGGATCTCGATGCCCTGCCGGTTGGTGATAAAGATGGTTCCGTTGCCATATTTTTCCGCGATCTCCGTCACGCGCACCATAGCCTTCGCGTTGATCACACCGCCGGGAATACGCACCCGGGACGCAGTCTCACCCCTTACCTTGGAATAGCGGAATGCATTCTTTTTAAGCTTTTTTACATTTATATCCATATGTTTTTCCTCCAGATCGAGGCTTTCTGCAGCATATCTGTCTGACATCCGTCATTTCTGCCGCAGGAGGCGCTTTAATCGAGCATGTCCTTGCTGACAGTATAATTGAAAACGGGGCCGTCGAGGCAGACATATTTATCCCCGATACGGCAGTGCCCGCATTTTCCGAGTCCGCAGCACATCTTGCGTTCCTGTGAGACCCAGATATTCTCTTCCTGAAAGCCCTTCTGCAGAAGTCCCATGACGGAAAAACGCATCATGGGCGGCGGACCGACCACCACGGCCTGTGCCTTTTTTGCATCCCGGATCGTTACCTCCGGAATGAACTTCGTCACAAGTCCGATATTGCCTTCGTAGCCTTCCGGCGCGCCGTCTACAGTCAGGATCAGATCCAGTCTGTCCGCCCAGTTCCTGAGATCGCTTCTGAACAGGATATCGTCGGGACTCCTGAATCCGACGATGACATGCTTGTCCTTCGCGTCCTGCGTCAGCGAAAGTGCCTCAATCACGCCGCGCACGGGAGAAACACCGGTGCCGCCGGCAACAACAAGAACTTCTCCGTTCTCATAAAGGGAAACATCAAATCCGTTGCCATAAGGTCCCCGCATCAGGAGGCTCTGCCCTTCATATCTTTCAAATACTTCATTTGTAACACGTCCGACCCTGCGGATGGTAAGGTCGACAAAGCCAGGGCCGATCCCGCTGACAGAGATCGGCGCTTCACCATATTTCGGCATGGAAACTTCAAAAAACTGGCCAGGCTTCACTTCGCCGGCAAACTCCATACGGAAGGTATACTCCTTCTGCGTGTGCCGGATCACCTCCAGGATTCTGGACGGAAACGGTACATAAGGGTTATCCTGCATATTCATGGACACATTCACTGCTCCCATTATTACACCTCCCTGCCGTTTTCTTCCTGTACTGCCGCATTCACTTTATTGATACAGGCAGAGAAGGAAATATACTCGGGGCAGATCGCATCGCAGCGTCCGCAGCCCACGCACATCTGATAGCCGAAACGTTTTTTGAAATCGCAGATCTTGTGAAGCACCTTAAAGCGCATCCGTTCTCCTTTGGAACGCCTGTACTGGCCGCCCCCGGCGACATTGGTGTAGCCGTCGACCATACAGGAGGCACCGACTCTGCGGCGTTCACCGGCTTTTCCGTTGTCCGTATAGAAGACATCCTGCATGGTAAAGCAGGTGCAGGTAGGACATGCGAAATTGCACCGCCCGCAGCCGATGCACCGCGCGCTGTATTCATCCCACACCGGGTTTCCGTATATACTGTTCGGAATCTCCTCCGGAATTGTGACATGGGTCTGGTTTTCGGTCACATATCCGGGCTCGACGTCCCGTGTCTCCTGGCTGTTCTCCGCAAAAAGAGGTTCGAGGGATTCTTCCCGTACGCTGCAGCAAAAGCCCTCCTCTGTCCTGTCCAGAGAAAAGACATATCCATCCGTTGTACGGTTTGTACCCATATCCACGCAGAAACAGTCTGCACCGGATTTCTGACATCCGAGAAGCACAAAACGGACACGGCCGCGGATTTCTTTGTAGAAGGGATCCGCAAATCTGTTGTCAAGATAAATCTGATCCAGACGCTTCACGGCATGCATGTCGCAGCTCTTCAGGAATATCAGAATCTCTCTGGCATCGCGGTCCGCTGTCTTGACCTCGTCCTCCGTGAAGAAAAAGAGCGTCTCGGAGAGCGGTGTCAGGATCTCTTTAAATGCATAGTCCGATTTCCGGTCCAGTTCCATCTCATCGACAGACCTGACGAAATCATAGCGGACCACATCTGTGTCGGTAAATCTCCCTTCACCGATTTTCCGGACAGGGGCATAAAGCCTGTACCTCTTTCCAAGCTCAGCCAGGACCCGGTCAAACCCTTCTTTTTTCAATAGATAGCCCACTTGCAGCACCTCCTTTTTTTATAAGCAAAGCCACTGTAATTCTTCCATCTTCCCAACTGAAACCCTCCCTCTTATATCTTACAATAGTAACGACGTAATTTCAACATTGCCGTTCACGGTTTCACCGGCTGTGAGAAAAGGGGGCTGATTTTTATTCGAGTTCAAAGGCTCCTGTATACAGCTGGTAGTAGGTTCCTTTCTGGGCGATCAGGTCGTCGTGGGTTCCCCGCTCTATGATACGTCCGTGATCCAGCACCATGATGGCGTCGCTGTTCCGTACGGTGGAGAGGCGGTGGGCGATGACGAATACCGTTCTTCCCTTCATCAGGTTGTCCATTCCCTTCTGCACCAGGGCTTCGGTCCTGGTATCGATGGAGGAGGTCGCTTCATCCAGGATCATGACCGGCGGATCGGCTACCGCGGCCCTGGCGATGGAGAGGAGCTGTCGCTGGCCCTGGGAAAGCTGGGAACCGTTTCCGGTGAGCATGGTCTGGTAGCCTTCCGGAAGCCTGGTGATGAAATCGTGCGCGTTGGCCAGCTTCGCCGCCGCGATACACTCCTCATCCGTGGCGTCAAGCCGTCCATATCGGATATTGTCCATGACCGTGCCGGAAAAGAGATTGACATCCTGCAGGACCACTCCCAGAGAATGCCGGAGATCCGGCTTACAGATCTTATTGATATTGATCCCGTCGTAACGGATCTTTCCGTCCGGGATATCGTAGAAACGGTTGATCAGGTTGGTGATGGTCGTCTTCCCCGCGCCAGTAGCGCCGACAAAGGCGATCTTCTGCCCCGGTTTCGCATACAGGGTGATATCATGAAGAACCATCTTGTCCGGTGTATATCCGAAATCCACCTCGACCATCTCCACGTCTCCCTCCAGTTTCCTGTAGGTGACCGACTGATCGGACTGCTTGTGGAAATGTCTCCAGGCCCACATGCCGGTTTTCTCCTCCGTCTCCTGAAGCTGGCCGTTCTCGTCATATTTCGCATTCACCAGAGTGACATATCCTTCGTCCTGTTCCGGTTCCTGGTCCATCAGCTCAAACACCCGGGCGGCTCCGGCAAGACCCATGGCGATCATCGTCACCTGCATGGAAATCTGTCCCACCGTCTGGGAAAGCTGTCTGGACATTCCCAGGAAGGATACGATAATACCGATAGTCACGACAGAAAACCCGGTAAGCTGCAGGTTCGGCGTTTTCAGGATGACCATGATGCCGCCGATAAAGGCAAGCAGCACATACATCAGGTTTCCGATATTCGCCAGGATCGGCATCAGCACATTTCCGGCCTTGTTCGCGGTCTCGCCATCGGAGAAGAGCTGCTGGTTCAGCCTTGCGAATTCCTTTTTGTTCTCCTCCTCATGACAGAAGACCTTCACGACCTTCTGGCCTTCCATCATCTCCTCGATAAAGCCCTCCTCCTTTGCCAGGGATTTCTGCTGCGCCATCATATATTTCGCGCTGGTCCCGGCAAATTTCTTCGAAACCTTTGTCATGAGGATCAGGATCAGAATGACTGCGATAGTCAGCCAGATGCTGTAGTTGACCATCATCAGGAAGATGGATACGATGGAAAGGACAGACTGGATCAGGGTGGGAAGAGACTGGCCGATCACCTGCCGTATGGTATCCGTATCGTTGGTATAGGTACTCATGATCTCCCCGTGGGTGTGGGTATCGAAATACCGGACCGGAAGGGTTTCCATGGTATTGAACATATCTTCTCTGAGATTGTGGAGGGTCCCCTGGGTAACCTTCGCCATGATCCTGGCCCGCAGAAAACCTGCAACGACGCCAAGGAGATAGATGACGGCCATACTGGCAATGATCCGCCCCATGATCCCTGCTACAGCCTCTATTCCCGCATCGATCCCGGGAAGGATGCAGTCGTCGATAAGCCGCTGCATGAACATGGTGGAAATGACAGAGGAAACTGCCACGATCACGATACATATCAGCACCACGATCATTTCCAGTTTATAATGGGCGCCGACGTACTTCAGAAGACGGCCGAAGGTTCCCTTCTTCACCGGAGGCATTTTTCCCCGGAAGCCCTCTGGTTTTTTCTCATTATTTTCCATTGGTTTTTTCTGCTCCGCCATCGATTAAGCCTCCTTTCCCTTTGTCTGGGAATCATATACTTCCCGATAAATCCCGCCGAGAGAAAGAAGCTCCTCGTGGGTTCCTCTCTCCACGATCCTTCCGCCGTCCATGACCAGGATCTGATCCGCGTCCTGCACAGAAGAAACTCTCTGCGCAATAATGATCTTGGTGATATCCGGAATCTCTTCCCGGAAAGCCCTGCGGATCAGGGCGTCCGTTTTCGTATCCACCGCCGAGGTGGAATCGTCCAGAATAAGGATCTTCGGCTTTTTCAGAAGGGCTCTCGCGATACAGAGCCGCTGCTTCTGCCCGCCGGACACATTCGTTCCTCCCTGGGAGATCATGGTATCGTATTTATCCGGAAACTGCTCTACAAACTCATCTGCATGGGCCAGTCTGCAGGCATGAAGGATCTCTTCATCCGTCGCGTCCTCCTTGCCCCAGCGGAGATTCTCCTTGATGGTACCGGAAAACAGGACATTCTTCTGCAGCACCACCGACACCTCGTTCCGGAGAGCGTCCAGGTCGTAGGAGCGCACGTCCGCGCCGCCTACCAGCACAGCCCCTTCCGTGACATCATAGAGCCTGGAGATCAGCTGGATGAGGGTGGATTTGGAGGATCCCGTACCGCCGATGATCCCCACGGTCTGCCCGGAAGGAATGGAAAGATTGATATCGGTCAGCGCGTATTTTGTGTTTTTCTCCGAATAACGGAAGGAAACGTTCTCGAACCGGATACTCCCATCCTCCACATGCGTCCTGCCGTTTTCCGGAGAAGTCAGGGTGCTTTCGTGATTCAGCACCTCTACGATACGCTCTGCGGATTCGGAAGCCATGGAGGTCATGACCACGACCATGGACATCATCATCATGGAGCTCAGGATCTGGATGCCGTAGGTGATCAGAGAGGACATTTCACCGGTCGTCAGGCTGGTCGCATGGGAGGAGATGATCATCCTTGCGCCGAAATAGCTTACCAGCAGCATGGCCAGGTTGATGCAGAACATCATGATCGGGAAGTTCAGGGCGATGATATTCTCCGCATGGTTGAATTCCCTGCGGACATCCTCCGAGGCAATCCCGAATTTCTTCTTCTCGTAATCCTCACGTACAAAGGACTTGACCACCCGGATCCCGGCAACATTTTCCTGCACGGAATTATTCAGCGCGTCGTATTTACGGAAGATCCGCCGGAAGATCGGAAATACCGTGAACATGATCCCAAACAGGGCGGCAGCAAGCACCGGCAGGATCGCCAGGAAGATCAGGGACATCCGTACATTCACCCGAAGGCTCATCACCACCGAGAAAGCGATCATCAGAGGTGTCCTCACCGCGATTCGGATCAGCATCTGGAAGGCATTCTGCACATTTGCCACATCCGTCGTCATTCTGGTGACCAGAGAGGAGGTGGAAAACCTGTCGATGTCCGCAAAACCGAAATCCTGAATATGGAAGAAAAGATCCTGCCTCAGGTTTTTCGCGAAGCCGCAGGATGCCGTCGCAGCCTGCCTTCCTGACATCGTCCCGCAGAACAGGGACATAAAGGCCATCAGGATGAGGATCGTCCCATATTTGAATACCGGAGTCAGGGATTCTCCGGTCATCTCATCGATCATCCGTGCCATGACCAGCGGGATAATGCATTCCATCACGACCTCCAGCGCCACGTAGGCCGGCGTCAGGATCGACGCTCTCCTGTATTCCCGCACACTTTTGAGAAGCGTTTTTATCATTTTCCGTTATCTCCTTTCTGTTCCAGGCTGTAGTGCCTGCTGTGTTTTTTATGCTGTCCCGGCAGAACAGACATTCCTTGTCCGTTTTGCCGTCCGTCCTCGAAGAAGGCAGAAAAACATAAGTCAGCGGTTTACGCTCTGATGATACTCCCGGATATTCTCCGCCATGATCCGGAGCATCCGCTGCAGGTCTTCCTGCTCTTCCTTACTGAGTCCCTGATTCAGCTTTTCCTCCATCCGTCTGTGCCCTTCTTCCATTTCCGCCTTGTGCTGCCTGCTTTTCTCCGTCATGGTAACAATCTTGTTCCTGCGGTCCTGGGTATCCATCCGGCAGGTGACGAAACCGCCTTTCTCCAGTCTGCCGACCAGCCCCACCACGGTAGGATGAGAGACGTTCAGGTGCTTCTCGATCTCTCTCTGGGAGGCTTCCCCGCCAGAAGAATTCAGCACCTGCAGCACCCGCATCTGCGACAGGGTCAGATCCCATTTCTTCATGGACTGGTCAACCATGGCCTTCATCTGGTCACTGATGTATTTGATCAGAAAACCTGCATCTCCGGTCATAAACACCTCACTTCGAAACTTTTAAAACTGCGTATACTGCGGCAAAAATATCTGTTTATATTGTGCCGCATGCTGCAAATGTAGCACGCTACATATTTTACGATGGTTTTATACCATTGTCAATAAGAAATTCTCTATGGTATTTCCTGCGATTCCATAGTATAATAGTCAGGTAAAATATGCGGAAAGAAAGGAGCGTCATATGGAAAACAATCTTAACTCCGTCTGCGAAGAAAAAGGCCCGATCACCGAGGAGCTTCTCCAGAAAATGGACAAGTATTTCCGGGCCGCAAACTATCTCTCTGCCGGGCAGCTTTATCTGCTGGAGAACCCCCTGCTGAAAAAGCCCCTCACCAGAGAGATGGTGAAGAAAAAAATCGTCGGACACTGGGGCACCGTACCCGGACAGAACTTCATCTACACCCACCTGAACCGTGTCATCAAAAAGTATGATCTGGACATGATCTTCCTGTCCGGTCCCGGACACGGCGGAAACTTTTTCATCGCCAACACCTATCTGGAGGGCAGCTACAGCGAAGTCTATCCCAACATCAGCAGGGACGAAGCAGGAATGCAGAAGCTTTTCAAACAGTTCTCCTTCCCCGGCGGCGTTCCCAGCCACTGCGCTCCGGAAACTCCGGGCTCCATCAATGAAGGCGGCGAGCTGGGCTATTCCATCGCCCACGCTTTCGGCGCGGTCTTCGACAATCCCGGCCTGATCGCCACCGTCGCGGTCGGAGACGGTGAAGCAGAGACCGGTCCCCTTGCCACCTCCTGGCAGTGCAACAAGTTCCTGAATCCTGTTTCGGACGGTGCTGTCCTTCCCATCCTTCACCTGAATGGATACAAGATCGCCAACCCGACCATCTTCGCCCGTATCTCCCATGAGGAAATCGAAAGCTTCTTCAAGGGCAACGGCTGGGATCCCATCTTCGTAGAAGGGGAGGACCCGATGCCCATGCACCGCAAGATGGCAGAAGCCCTGGATACCGCCGTCGAAAAGATCCTGGCGATCCAGAAGAACGCCCGCGAGAACAACGACGCCTCCCGTCCCTTCTGGCCCATGATCGTCCTTCGTACTCCGAAGGGCTGGACCGGTCCCAAGGTTGTAGACGGAAAACCCATCGAGAACAGCTTCCGTGCCCACCAGGTTCCCATCACCATGGAAAAACCGGAGCACCTGGATCTTCTGCTCGAATGGCTGAAGAGCTATCACGCGGAAGAGCTCTTCGATGAGAACGGCCGTCTTCTTCCGGAGCTGGAAGCTCTGACTCCCACAGGGAACAGAAGGCTTGGCGCCAATCCTCACGCAAACGGAGGCCTTCTCCTTCGCGATCTTCGCCTGCCGGATTTCCGGGACTACGCTTACGATGTGAAGCAGCACGGCGAAACAGACGGACAGGATATGATCGAACTGGGCAAGTTTGTGCGTGATATCTTCAAGCTGAATGAAGAGAGCAAGAATTTCCGTATCTTCGGGCCGGACGAAACCATGTCCAACCGCCTGAACCATGCCTTCGAGGCAGCCAGACGTGACTGGAACGCGGAAACCTATCCTACAGACGAATTCCTTTCCCAGGATGGAAGGATCATGGACTCCATGCTTTCCGAGCATATGTGCGAGGGCTGGCTGGAGGGCTACCTGCTTACCGGACGCCACGGCTTCTTCGCTACCTATGAAGCCTTTGCGAGGATCATCGATTCCATGGCTGCCCAGCACGCGAAATGGCTGAAGGTCTGCAATCAGCTTCCCTGGAGAGAAGAGATCGCTTCCCTCAACCTGATCATGGCCTCCACCGTATGGCAGCAGGACCACAACGGCTTCACCCATCAGGATCCGGGTTTCATGGACCACATCGCCAACAAGAAGGCAGACGTCGTCCGCCTGTACCTGCCGCCGGATGCAAACTGCCTGCTCTCCTGCTTCGACCACTGCATCCGCAGCCGCAACTATGTCAATGTCATCGTTGCTTCCAAGCATCCGAGACCCCAGTGGCTTACCATGGAGGAGGCCATCAAGCATTGTACCCAGGGTATCGGGATCTGGGAGTGGGCGAGCAACGACGCCGGCCAGGAACCGGATATCGTATTCGCCTGCGCAGGAGAGACTCCTACTCTGGAGGCACTTGCCGCAGTCTCTATCCTGAACAAAGAGCTTCCTGAAGTTAAGATCCGTTTCATCAACGTGGTCGACCTCTTCAAGCTCCAGCCTCAGAACGAGCATCCGCACGGCCTTTCCGATGCAGAGTACGACATGCTCTTCACCACAGACAAGCCGGTCATCTTCAACTTCCACGGCTATGCAAGCCTGGTACACGAGCTGACCTACCGTCGTCACAACAACCGTCTGATGCATGTACGCGGCTACAAGGAAGAGGGAACCATTACCACACCCTTCGATGTCCGCGTCCAGAATGATGTAGACCGCTTCCACCTGGTCCAGGAAGCCCTGAAGTTCCTGCCCAGGCTTGGCAACAGAGGCGCCTACCTGTACCAGAAGATGAGCAACAAGCTTGTCGAGCACAAGCAGTTCATCCATATGTACGGCGAAGACCTCCCGGAAGTCGCCCAGTGGAAATGGGAAGAATAATGTAATGCCAAAGGCCCCCCGCCTTCACGACGATCCATGAAGGCAGGGGGCCTTTTTGTGCGATAAAGCCGCCAGGTATGCGCCGTGAAGGCACGGCGCACACCTGGCGTGTTTTCTTTTTTCTGCCTGCAGTCTTCTGATATCCGCAGTCATCCGGCATCAGCGGTCGTCTGCCATCTGTGGTCAGCTGGCATCACCGGTCATCTGATATCCGCGGTCATCCGGCATCAGCGGTTATTTGATATCCGCGATCATCGCATCTACGGCTTCGCGCATCTGCTTTACCTGACCGGCGGAGCGTTCCTTGTCATCTGCCACTGCATAATAGTAGAACTTGATCTTCGGCTCTGTACCGGAAGGCCTCATGGCGAACCAGACTCCGGGTGCCAGGTCAAACTTCAGAACATTCGAGGCCGGGATATCCTCATAACCGTGAAGATAATCCGTGGTCTTCTGTACCTTGAAGTCACCGAAGGCCTGCGGCTTCCCGTCCCGGAAAGCGTCCATGATCCGGCCGATCAGGGCAGCGCCTTCCACGCCTTTGCGTACCAGAGAGACCTGCTCCTCACTGAAATATCCATACTTTTTGTAAAGCTCCTCCAGCGCCTGCGGCAGGCTCATTCCTTTCTTTTTATAGTACGCTGCCATCTCCGCGATGAGCATGGCGCAGCATACGCCGTCCTTATCCCGGACAGCCTCTCCCGGAGCACAGCCGATACTCTCCTCATATCCGAAGAAGTAGCTGTACCCCTTTTCATTCACATCATGGATCTTCCCGCAGATGTTCTTAAAACCGGTCAGGGTCTGGAAGACCTCGATCCCATAGCTCTTCGCGATGGCAGCGCCCATATCACCGGTGACGATGGATTTGATCAGGGCAGCCTTCTCGGGAAGCTTTCCATTCTCCTTCATCCCTTCAGCCATATAGGCGATCAGCATGGCGCCTGTCTGATTGCCGTTCAGGAAATGATATTCCCCGTCCTCTCCGGGTACCTCGATGGCCATACGATCGCTGTCCGGATCCGTAGCGATCAGTACGTCTGCTTTGACTTCCTTTCCCAGCTTTTCCGCCAGTTCGAAGCCCTTCGGGTCCTCCGGGTTCGGATACCCGACCGTGGTGAACTCCGGATCCGGCATTTCCTGCTCCGGAACGATATGGAAATTCGTAAAGCCCATTTCTGTGAGGACCGTCCGGACCGGGATGGAGCCGGCTCCGTTCAGCGGGGTATAGACGATGCTGACCGATTTATCCAGCTCTTCGTCCCCATGCTGGCTCATCCCCTTAACATAGTCCAGATATTCTCTGTCCATTTCTTCGCCCAGCATCACCACCAGGCCTTTCTCCTTCGCTTCGGCAAGGGGCAGCCTCTTAAAGTCATCAAAGAAATCCAGCTTCTGGATCTCGGAAAGCATCCCGTCGGAAACCTCACCGGAAATCTGCGCGCCATCGGACCAGTATACCTTGTAGCCGTTGTATTCCTTCGGATTATGACTTGCCGTCATGTTCACACCCGAAATGCAGCCCAGTTTTCTGATGGCAAAGGAGAGCTCGGGGGTAGGCCGCATATCCGGGAACAGATAGGTTTTAATCCCGTTTCCGGCCATGATCTCCGCCACCAGCTCCGAAAACTCCTGGGAATGATATCTGCAGTCATAGGCAACCGCAAGTCCTTTTTCCGGGTCAGCGCCGGATTTCAGGATGTAGTTCGCGATTCCCTGGGTGGCTCTTCCCACGGTAAGAACATTCATCCTGTTTGTCCCCGCGCCGCAGATGCCCCGGAGGCCGGCGGTTCCAAACACGATTTCCTGATAAAAGCGCTCGTTGATCTCCTTCTCGTCTCCCGCGATGCTCTCCAGCTCCTTTCGAAGCGGATCGTCCACGGAGAGGCTTTTCAGCCAGCATTCGTACCTTTCCATTGCATTCATTTTTCAAACCCTCCTTTTTTCCTATTCTTCACAGAAATATTCTGATATGTTACTATTCACAGCCTGCCCGGATATGAGACCGGATTTTTGTGCCTGCACGGAAAATCCGGTCTCATATCCGGGCAGGACTGCGAAAGCTGTTACTCCACAAGATGAGGAATTCAGGCGCGAAGCGCCAGGAGAGCCCGCAGGGCGGGAATTCCGAATGTTGTGGAGAGCAGTGAATAGTAACTCTGATATGCCTGCTGTCGGATTACGGCTTTGCAAAGCCGTCCGGAATACGGTCCGCAGCAGATTCTGTCTGCTACTCCAGAATCCCCTGGATCTCTCCCAGGCTCCGGATCTCGTAATCTGCCGGTTCCTTCTGTGTGTTGGGTTTCCCTTTCGGATTATACCAGCAGGTGAGCATTCCGGCATCGTTCCCACCCTTGATATCACTTGTCAGAGAATCTCCCACCATGAGGAACTCTTCCGGACGGATGCCGGGGACAGCCTGAAAAACTGCTTCATAAAATCCCGCCATGGGTTTTTCGGTCCCGATATCCTCGGAAATAAAAACCCCGTCAAACAAGTCCATAAATCCAGACTTCATCAGCTTTTTTTCCTGCGCCGCCTTTGTTCCGTTGGAAGCAGCATACTGAAGATATTTTCCCTTCAGGGATTTTACAAGTTCATAGGAATGGTCGTTATAGCAGATCGTTTCGCCGAGGTTCACCTGATAGAGATCGTTAAATTCTGAGGCTTTTTCAACAGGGAGCCCTTCCTTCTCAAAAAATTCCCGGAACCTTCCCACCAGGATCTCCGGCTTCGACATCTCGCCGCGTTCCAGAGCCTCCCAGTATTTTCTGTTGATTTCCGAATACCGCTCTATCATTTCATCCGTACATTCTCCCATGCCGAAAGCGGCAAAGCCTATCCGGACTCCGGCCTTTTCCGCGGCCTGAAAATCCAGCAGCGTATTATCGATATCCCATAGGATCGCCTTGATCTTGCCCATCCGTTCAACCTCCTGTGTTCTTTTTCATACTACCATTTCTACAGCATTTTTTCAACATTCGCTCTGCAGAAATCTGAGACTGCTCCTTTGGAAGACAGGGGGACGGTTCTTTTGTCTTCCCCTTTGGCTACAGTTCACGGCCTCACCGGTTGTGGACTGATGTGTTTTCGTTGTCTGTCGGCCTTCCTGACTGCAGGAACACAGGGAGAGGAGGCGGTCGTCTCCTCTCCCGTCCGCATTATCATGTCCGTTCCCGGGATTCACTCGCTGCCAGAGGGTTGCCGTCCCCCTGTCTTCTCCTGACGGAATTTGAAGCAATAATCCACTAAAGCATAAAAGTCCTGTGTTTTCCCCGCCGGATATGATATGATAAAGAAGATATGAATGAACTGGACATCCCTTTATGCCCTGAAGGAGGAACCCATGAAAAAACTGCTGCCGTATTTTAAAAATTATAAAAAGGAAACCATCCTTGCTCCTCTGTTCAAGCTGCTGGAGTCTCTGATGGATCTTCTGGTTCCGCTCATCGTGGCGGCCGTCATCAATAAAGGCATCCTCGGGCACAGCACGTCACAGATTACCAGGAGCTTTCTCCTTTTGATCTTACTGGCTGTTCTGGGCCTGGTATTTTCCTTCACCGCGCAATGGTTTGCCGCCAAAGCCAGCGTTGGGATCGCGTCCCGTCTCCGGCAGGATCTTTTCGACCATATCCAGTCGCTGTCCTACACGGAGCTCGACACCATTGGAACAGATACCCTCATCACCCGTATGACCAGCGATGTGAACCAGGTACAGAATGGGATCAACATGTCGCTCCGCCTTCTTCTCCGGAGCCCCTTTATCGTCTTCGGCTCCATGGTCATGGCCTTCACCATCGACGTGAAATGCGCGCTGATCTTCGCCCTGGCGATCCCGGTGCTGAGTATCGTCGTATACGGGATCATGCTCATCACCATCCCGCTTTACAAGAAGGTGCAGAATGCCCTGGATTCTCTTCTGGGCCTTACCAGAGAAAACCTCACCGGCGTCAGAGTGATCCGGGCCTTCCGGAAGGAGCCGGAAGAAATCCGGGAATTCGACCGCAGGAACCAGGCTCTGACAGGCTTCAACGAATTTGTAGGACGGATCTCCGCCCTCATGAACCCCGCTACCTTCGCCATTATCAACATCGCAGCCATTCTCCTGATCCGCCAGGGAGCGCTCCGCGTCAGTCTCGGTAATATCCGGCAGGGAGATGTCGTCGCCTTATATAACTACATGGCCCAGATCGTGGTAGAACTGGTCAAGCTGGCCTCCCTGATCATCACCATCAACAAATCCATCGCCTGTCAGGAACGGATCAGCGCCATCCTGGATATCCGTCCCGGGATGGTGTATCCGGAAAAACACGCGGACAGGACTGCCGATGCCGTGTCCAGAACGGCCGCCGGCGCTCCATCCCGTGCTTCTCAGGCTCCGGACAACGCCTTTATCCGCTTTGACCACGTTTCCTTCACCTATGCAGGTGCCGGAGACGAAGCTGTCACGGATATCGATTTTTCCGTAAAAAAAGGCCAGACCGTAGGCATTATCGGAGGAACCGGAAGCGGAAAATCCACCCTTGCCAGTCTGCTGCCCCGTTTCTATGACGCCAGCAAGGGCAGCGTCTGGATCGAAGGGAAAAATGTCCGGGACTATCCGGAGGGAGAGCTCATCGCCAGGATTGGCGTGGTCCCCCAGAAGGCCGTGCTTTTCAAGGGAACCATCCGGGATAACCTGCTGTGGGGAAACCCGGAAGCCAGTGATTCCGAGCTGTATGAAGCCCTGGACACCGCCCAGGCCAGGGAAGTCGTGGAAGGGAAAAGCAAAGGCCTGGACAGCATGATCGAACAGAACGGAAGGAATCTTTCCGGCGGGCAAAGGCAGCGCCTCACCATCGCAAGAGCCCTGGTGAAAAAGCCTGAAATCCTGATTCTGGACGATTCCGCCAGCGCACTGGATTTCGCCACAGACCTGAAGCTCCGCCAGGCTGTCAAAGGCCTTCCCGGAGATATGACCGTATTTATCATCTCCCAGAGAACCTCCAGCATCCGCAGCGCGGATCAGATCCTGGTGATGGACGACGGACATCTGGCGGCAAAGGGAACCCACGAAGAACTCCTGCAGACCTGCGGACTTTATCAGGAAATCTATTACTCGCAGTTTCCCGAAGAGCGTCCGGTTTCCGGAAACAGCATCAGAAAGGAGGTACTGGCATGAATTCCCGCTTCGATAAGAAAAGCAAAACCGGAACACAAAACTCCGGAAACACCGGAAAGGAAAACACCGGAAACAGCACAAAGGATACGACGGACGAAGCTGTCAATAACAGAAGGAAGAGTCAGGAAACCTTCCGGAAGGTGCTGTCTTTCATCGGCGCCTACCGGATCCTGCTGGTGCTTTCTATCCTGCTGGCCGGAACCTGTGTCGTCCTGCAGCTGTACATCCCGATCCTGTTTGGAGACGCCATTGACGGGATCCTTGGAGAAGGACGGGTAGACTTTGCTCTTGTCGCCCGCTACCTCTCCCGCATTCTTGTCCTGGTGCTCCTCACCGCCGCCGCAACCTTTATCATGAACCTGATCAACAACCGTCTGGCCTACCGGGTAGTGCGGGATATCCGTTCCAAAGCGATCCGGCGGATCCAGATTCTCCCCCTCTCCTACCTGGACCGCCGCAGCACCGGCGACACCGTAGGAAGAGTCATCGCGGACGTTGACCAGCTGTCAGACGGTCTGCTCCTCGGTCTCTCTCAGCTGTTCTCCGGAGTGATCACCATCATCGTGACTCTGATCTTCATGCTGCAGAAATCCATATCCATCACCCTGATGGTTCTGGTCCTCACCCCCGTAAGCTTTCTGGTGGCCAGCTTTATTTCCTCCCGTACCTTCCAGATGTTCCGGAAGCAGACCCAGACCAGAGGCGAGCAGACGGGCCTGATCGAGGAGATGATCGGAAACGAAAAGATCGTGAAGGCCTTCGGCTATGAAAATCGTGCTTCCGAACGCTTCCGCGAGATCAACAGAGATCTGGAGCAGTATTCCCGGAAAGCGGTTTTCTTCAGCTCCCTGACGAATCCTTCCACCCGGGCGGTAAACAATGTGATCTACGCCCTGGTAACCCTGACAGGAGCTCTCCGCATCCTCAGCGGCAGCCTTACCGTAGGCGGTCTGTCCGTCCTCCTTTCCTACGCCAGCCAGTACATGAAGCCCTTCAACGATATCAGCAGCGTGGTGACGGAGCTTCAGAATGCTCTGGCCTGCGCCGCCCGGGTGTTCGAGCTCATAGAAGCAGAGCCCCAGACCCCGGATCCGGAAAAGGAGCTTCCCTCCGTCAGCGGCGGGATGGCGATCCACGATGTTTTCTTCTCCTACTCTCCGGACAAACCGCTGATCGAGCATTTTTCGCTGGATGTAAGGCCTGGAACCCGGGTCGCCATTGTAGGACCTACAGGCTGTGGAAAAACCACCTTTATCAACCTTCTGATGCGTTTTTATGATATCAATGCGGGCTCCATCGCCATCGACAGGGAGGACATCCGGACCGTATCCCGCCCTTCCCTGCGGAAAAACTTCGGCATGGTGCTGCAGGAAACCTGGCTCCTGTCAGGTACCGTACGGGATAATATCCGGATCGGAAAACCGGACGCCACGGACGAAGAGATCATCGCGGCGGCCAAAGCCTCCCACAGCTGGGAATTCATCCGCCGTATGCCCAAAAGGCTGGATACAATGGTCAACGACAACAGCCTGAGCCAGGGGCAGAAGCAGCTTCTCTGCATCACCCGCGTGATGCTTTGCCTGCCTCCGATGCTCATCCTCGACGAAGCGACCTCCAGTATCGATACCCGTACAGAAATTCAGATCCAGGAGGCCTTTGACAGGCTGATGAAGGGGCGCACAAGCTTCATCGTCGCCCACCGTCTTTCCACCATACGCAACGCCGATATCATCCTGGTCATGAAGGACGGAAAGATCATCGAACAGGGAAGTCACGAAGACCTGATGGCCAGGAACGGCTTCTACACCACACTGTACAATTCCCAGTTTGCCGGGAATGCAGTGTAAACGAAGGCACCTCCCGCGCCGGCCGGGAACTGTAACGAAATGAATACGCCGGCCTGTCCGCGTGAACTTCATTCACAGGCATCCAGGATTACATAATCAGAATAAGGGGCTGTGAAAAAGCCCTGTCCTTTCATCTGTGCGCTGTATGGGATTCCTGAAATACAGGCATTCCATACAGCACACAGA
>JAFOJB010000463.1 GCA_017420455.1 Blautia sp. | reverse complement strand
TTTATACTCAATAACATAAATAATTGCAGAGACATTTCCGGTATAACGAGTGAACGCCCGATGTTTTCAGACAGATACGACAGTTAATTGCGTTCACGAGTATAATATCTTCAACTGATTATCTGATATTTCTTCAACTGTCTTTGCTGTATTTTCCAGCCATCTCTTTCTGTATTTAAAGCCGTCTTTTCTACATCTGACACTGTTTTTCTACACCTGCCAGCATGTCGATCAGATGTCCTGCCTTCATAAACCGCTTTCCGTATTCCGCAGCGGCCAGATCTCCGCAGAGTCCATGGATATATACGCCAAGGGCGCTGCTTTCCAGGGAGATTCCCTTGCAGGCGAAAAGTCCGCCAAGTATTCCGGACAATACATCCCCGCTTCCTGCGGTGGCCATTCCGTCATTGCCGCTTTCGTTCAGGTAAAAGGCATTCCCGTCTGTGACGACGCTGCAGCCTCCCTTCAGGACACAAAGAGCACCGTTTTCCTTCGCCCAGCCTGCTGCCGTGCCGCAGGGATCCTCCGTCACCGCAGCTGCAGGTCTTTGCACAAGCCGCGCCATTTCCCCCGGATGCGGGGTAATCAGAATATGGCTTCCCAGATACGTCTTCCACTCCGGATGAGCCGCCAGAAGATTCAGCCCGTCCGCATCCAGGACCATCGGCTTTCTCTCCTGCGTGTTCCTTTTCAGGAACCATTCCGCTGTCCGAGTTCCATAGTCACTGGTTCCAAGGCCAGGGCCAAGCACCAGGACATCGCACCAGTTATAGCTCTTCTCAAGCGTCTGAGCGTCCCCGCCGCATTCCACGATGGCTTCCGGCAGCATTGTCTGCAGGGGGACGCGGTTCTCCTCCGGCGTTGCGATCATGACCATGCCGCAGCCCATGGACAGCGCAGCCTTCGCAGAAAGATAAGCCGCGCCGCACATTCCTCTGCTCCCCGCCACAATCAGTACCTTGCCGAAGGTGGCCTTGTTTCCGTTCCTCTCCCTCTCCGGAAGCAGGGCCAGGTCCTCTTTTCCCATAGAGTGCCAGGGAGACGCTTCCTCACTGCAGTAGATCCCGATATCCGCCACAACCAGTTTCCCGGCCGCGTTCCTGCCCGGGTAGAGCAGAAGCCCCGGCTTTTTATAAGCGAATGTCACGGTAAGATCCGCAAGGAAAGCGGTTCCCAGGACCTTTCCCGTATCTCCGTCGATTCCGGAGGGAATGTCTACCGCTGCCTTGAAGCCGGGGAGGCTGTTCATCCTCCCGATGATTTCTGCGTAACGCCCCTCCACATTCCTGGATAACCCCACGCCGAAAATGGCATCGATCACAACATCAAAGCCTGTGCAGTCTTCTCCCAGCTCTGTTTCCACCTTCAGGCCGTAGCTGACGGCGGTATCATACTGATTCCTTGTTTCGGCAGTCATGCTGTCCGGATTTCCGATCATGACAGGCCGTACCGCAAAACCCTTCAGGTGCAGAAGCCTGGCGATGCAGAGCCCGTCCCCGCCGTTATTCCCGCTGCCGCAGACCACCAGAAAGCTTCCGGCCTTTGGACACTCCGCAAGGAGCGTGTCCACAAAACAAAGAGAAGCCCTCTCCATCAGAACCAGAGCCGGTATATGGTGGTCGGAAATGGTCAGGGCATCTGCCTTCTTCATCAATTCCTTTGTCAGTAGTGTGTACATTTATTGTGGTTCCTTTGTATGCTCTTCCCTGTACTTGCTCAGATTGTAGGACAGGGTCATCAGACTCTCGGATAGATGTACATTTTCCACGATCACATCCTCCGGGGCAGAAAGATCCAGATGCGCGAAATTCCAGATGGCTTTCACTCCGTTTTCCACCAGCACATCCGTGATCATCTGAGCATGCTGCTTCGGCACCGTAAGAATGGCGATCTCCACACTGTGATCCTTTAAAAAATCCGGCAGCTCCTCCATCATATAGACAGGGAGATCGTAGATGGTCTTTCCCTTCAGCGCCTCATTTGCGTCAAAGATCCCCACCAGCTGAAAGCTT
>JAFOJB010000462.1 GCA_017420455.1 Blautia sp. | reverse complement strand
TATGCACGCGGTTTACTCCATGCTCTACGGCGCTGATACAGTTCCGGAGCTTCGGGATCATGCCGCCTCCTACATAGCCATCCCTGATCAGGCTTCTCGCGTCCTCCAGGTGCAGCATGGAGATAAGGCTTTCCGGATCCTTCTGGTCCTTGTACACTCCCTCGATATCCGTCAGAAATGCCAGTTTCTCTGCGTGCATGGCCTCCGCGATGGCGCAGGCCGCATCGTCCGCATTGATATTGTAGGTCATGAAATTATCGTCATATCCTACCGGGAACACGATGGGAAGGAAATCCTTCTCCAGAAGATCGTGAAGGATCTTGGGCTCTACCTCCGTGATATTTCCGACGAAACCGATGTCCTCACCGCCGGAGAACTTCTTCTCTACCTTCAGGAGGCCTCCGTCCTTGCCGCTGATTCCGACAGCCTTGACGCCCAGAGACTGTACCAGGGTCACCAGTTCCTTGTTCACCTTGGCCAGAACCATCTCCGCGATCTCCATGGTCTCTGCATCCGTCACCCGGAGACCGTTCACAAATCTCGGTTCCATGCCGACCTTCCCCACCCAGCGGCTGATCTCCTTTCCGCCGCCGTGAACGATGATGGGTTTAAAGCCGACCAGCTTCAGAAGAACCACATCCTTGATCACGTTCTTCTTCAGTTCTTCGTCCAGCATGGCGCTCCCGCCGTACTTGATCACCACGATCTTCCGGTTGAACCTCTGTATATAGGGAAGCGCCTCGATGAGCACCTCCGCCTTGTCCAGATATTTCTGTTTTACCATTTATTCTTCCTCCCATTATTCACAGGAATATACTGATTTATGATTCCATCCGTCTTCTTTTTCAGGATCTGTAATCCGCGTTGATCTTCACATAGTCATAGGTAAGATCGCACCCCCAGGCGGTGGCGCTTTCACTTCCCATCTTGATATCCGCAATGGCGGTCACCTCGTCCTCGGAAAGGATCTTTGTGGCCTCCTTTTCGCTGTACCCGGTGGATACCCCATTCTCCATGATCTTGATCTTTCCTGCCCGGCTCTCAAAATACAGGTCCACCTTCTCCGGGTCGAAGGAGGCTCCGGAGTAGCCCATGGCGCACAGAATGCGGCCCCAGTTGGCGTCATGCCCGTAGATCGCAGCCTTGGTAAGAGAAGAGGAAACCACGGATTTTGCCAGAGTCACTGCCTGCTCCTTGCTCTTCGCGCCGACGATCCTGACTTCAAACAAGGCGGTGGCGCCTTCCCCGTCTCCGGCGATCTTCCGGGAAAGGAAGGTATTCACGTAGTTCAGCGCCTTGCAGAAGCTGTGGAAATCCTCGTTTCTCTCCGTAATCTTCGGATTGCCGGCCATCCCGTTCGCCAGCAGGAGCACCGTATCGTTGGTGGAAGTATCCCCATCCACAGAAACCATGTTGAAGGTATCCTTGATGTTTTCAGAAAGAGCCTCCTGCAGGAGTTCCTTCGAGATATTCACATCCGTCGTGAGGAAGCAGAGCATGGTGCACATGTTGGGATGGATCATCCCGGAGCCTTTGCACATTCCTCCGAGAGTGACCACATGGCCGCCAATCTCAAACTGCACCGCAGCCTCCTTCTTTTCCGTATCCGTCGTCATGATTGCCTTCGCCGCGGCAGTACCAGCCTCGATTTCCCCCGAAAGGGACGCCGCCATCTGACGGACGCCGTTCTGGATCCGGTCCACCGGAAGCTGCATTCCGATCACGCCTGTAGAGGCCACCAGCACACTGTCCTCCGGAACGGAAAGAGCCTTTGATGCCGCAGCCGCTGTAGCTCTGCAATAACCGAACCCCTCTGCCCCTGTACAGGCGTTTGCGATTCCGCTGTTTACCACGATCACATGGGCGTTCTGATGGTGATATACGATATCCTGGTCCCATTTCACCGGCGCTGCCTTCACGATATTGGTGGTAAAGGTTCCGGCCGCACTACAGGGAGCTTCACTGTAGATCATCGCCATGTCTGTGCGGTCCTTATATTTGATCTGTGCCGCTGCCGCGGCTGCCTGAAAACCAATGGCAGCTGTTACGCCGCCTTCCACTGCCTTCATATTCTCTGTTCCTCTTTTCTGATATATTATTTTCTGGTCGCTGACCAGTGGTTCGTCCCAGCCATTTTCAAGATTTCCGCAACATCCTGCGCTCATATGCCGTGCTGACGTCAGCTGCCGCAGACTGCTGCGGCGCCTTCCCCCGCCTGCCTGTACGCAGGATCCGTCTTTACGGGCACATCGGGACCTGCATCAGTCCTTCCGCCTCCTCGAAGCCGAACATCAGATTCATATTCTGGACGGCCTGTCCGGCAGCGCCTTTTACAAGATTATCCAGGGCTCCCATCATGATCACGCGGTTCGTCCTCCTGTCGATGACCGCGTTGATATCCACATAATTACTCCCCTCCACCCATTTTGTCTGGGGACACACGGAGGGATCCAGAACCCGGATAAATCTTTCCTTATTATAATACTTTTCGTATGCTTCGTGTATACTTTCCTGTGTAACCCCGTCTTTCAGAGAAGCATAGGCTGTCACCAGGATTCCTCTGTTCATGGGAACCAGATGGGGAGTAAAGGTGAGCCGGAGCTCCCGGCCGCACGCATAACCCAGCTGATCTTCGATCTCGGGAGTATGCCTGTGGGACGCCACCCCATATGCCTTGATATTTTCGTTTACTTCACAGAACAGATTGTCCACCTTCGCGCCTCTTCCTGCGCCGGAGGTTCCGGACTTCGCGTCGATGATGATGGTATCCGGATCGATCAGCCCCTCTTTCACCAGAGGATAAATGGTAAGAATGGAGCAGGTCGTATAGCATCCGGGATTTGCCACCAGTCTGGCCTTTCTGATCTCCTCCCGGTTAATCTCGCAAAGGCCGTATACCGCCTCTGGAATAAACTGGGGGGACGCGTGCCTGATGCCGTACCATTCCTCATACCTGGCCACATCCTTGATCCGGAAGTCCGCGGAAAGATCCACGACTTTTGTTGTGGAAAGGATTTCTTCCTGAAGCATCGACGCACAGAAGCCCTGCGGTGTCGCAGTAAAGATCACATCCGCTTCCCGTGCAAGCGCATGCATGTTCTCATCCATACAGCTTGCGTCCACCAGTCTGAAAAAGTTCTGATAGATCCCGGCATATTTTTTGTCGATGTAACTTCTTGAGCCATACCAGGCTATTTCCACTTCCTTGTGTCCGAGGAGCAGACGGACGATTTCATTTCCTGCGTACCCTGTGGCTCCGATGATTCCAGCTTTGATCATAAAAACCTCTCCTTTGTCAGTAAATTCATACCAGATTATACATCTGATCTGCATAATATGCAACCTATTTTTTCACCTGTTTCGCTGCTGCGATTTCCCTTTTTCGCAGTGCGATTTCCCCTTTGTGCAAAATGAAATTTTCACCTCTTTCCCTACCACAATCTTTATGCAATAATTCATCCCCATTTCCTGAAAAAAAGGCTTGCATATTTATTTTAAATGTTGTATATTATCACTTGTCGGCAAAAACCTGATCAAAAGAAATCTTAATAATGCATATTCAGCAGTATTTTATGCATTTTCTGCATAAAATACTGCCGCTGCCATTGCAGACAGGAGGATAACATCATGAAAGAAAAAGTGGTTCTCGCCTATTCCGGCGGTCTGGATACAACAGCCCTCATTCCCTGGCTGAAAGAAACCTTCGATTACGAAGTGATCTGTTGCTGCGTAAACTGCGGACAGGGAAACGAACTGGATGGTCTTGACAGGAGAGCCAGGATTTCCGGTGCCTCCAAGCTGTATATCGAGGATGTAGTGGATGAGTTCTCCGATGAATATATCATGCCCTGCGTCCAGGCAGGCGCTGTATATGAGCATAAATATCTTCTGGGCACTTCCATGGCGCGTCCCTGTATCGCGAAACGTCTGGTGGAGATTGCCAGGAAGGAGAACGCCGTGGCAATCTGCCATGGAGCTACCGGAAAAGGAAATGACCAGATCCGTTTCGAGCTGAGCATCAAGGCTCTGGCGCCGGATATCAGGATCATCGCCCCCTGGCGGATGACGGATGTCTGGACGATGAAATCCCGTGACGACGAGCTTGCCTTTGTAAACGCCCATGGAATCGACCTTCCCTTCGACGCCAGCCACAGCTACAGCCGTGACCGGAACCTGTGGCACATCAGCCACGAGGGTCTGGAGCTGGAGGATCCTTCCAAGGCTCCGAATTACGACGATATGCTGGTGCTGTCCGTCACGCCGCAGAAGGCTCCGGACAAGGTGACGGATATTACGCTCACCTTTGAAGCAGGCGTCCCCAGAACCCTGAACGGCCAGGCCATGAAGGTTTCCGAAATCATCACGGAGCTGAACCGCATCGGCGGAGAAAACGGCATCGGTATTGTCGATATTGTGGAAAACCGGGTAGTGGGAATGAAATCCCGCGGCGTATATGAAACTCCCGGCGGAACGATCCTGGTGGAAGCCCATGAGCAGCTGGAAGAGCTGTGCCTGGACAGAGAGACCATGGAAACCAAGAAAAAGCTTGGCAGCCAGTTTGCCCAGGTTGTCTATGAGGGCAAATGGTTCACGCCTCTTCGCGAAGCGCTGCAGGCCTTTGTGGAATCCACCCAGAAATATGTCACCGGTGAGGTGAAGCTGAAGCTTTACAAAGGAAACATCATCAAAGCCGGAACGACTTCCCCCTACAGCCTTTATAATGAATCTCTGGCATCCTTTACGACTGGCGATCTGTATGATCATCACGATGCCTCCGGATTCATCACCCTCTTCGGCCTCCCGCTCAAGGTGCGGGCCATGAAGCTGGCCGAAAATGAACATACCAGATAATCAGCTGAAAAAAAAGAACCCGAAAGGGTATCTTCAGTCTGATTTGCCTTTTATAGTTACCCCATGTCTATCCGGCAGGCTCTTTTTCAAGAACCTGCCGGATGATCATTATACGGCTTTTTTCCGGAGCATACTATGACGACGAAGACAAAAACAACTACTCTGAGAAATTCCTTTCTGCTTCTTCTGACTGCTGCCATCTGGGGCTTTGCCTTCGTTGCGCAGAGTATTGGGATGAATTATGTGGGAGGCTTCACCTTCAACGCCGCCCGCTTCCTGATCGGCGCCGCCGTTCTGCTTCCTGTGATCCTGTTCATGGACAGAAAGGAGAAGCCTGCAGCCGTTCCCGCTCCGGGAGGGGAATCTTCCCTTCTGCTGAAAGGGGGCCTGACATGCGGTGTATTTTTATGTATCGCAAGCAATCTCCAGCAGTTCGGGATCAAGTATACCACCGTAGGAAAAGCAGGCTTCATCACCGCATGCTATATTGTCCTGGTCCCCATCCTCGGCCTGTTTCTGAAAAGAAAATGCACTCCTTTGATCTGGGGCGCGGTTTTCCTCGCGCTCTGCGGTCTCTATCTTCTTTGCATCACCGACGGTCTTTCGATCAATACGGGGGATATCCTGGTGATGGGATGCGCCTTGTTTTTCTCCTTTCAGATTCTGTCGGTAGACCACTATTCTCCGCTGGTTTCCGGAGTGAAGCTTTCCTTCCTGCAGTTCCTGGTAAGCGGAATCCTTTCCGCGATCCCTGCCGTTCTTTTTGAAAGCCCCTCCCTTTCCTCGCTGATGGCCGCCTGGCAGCCTGTCCTGTATGCAGGGGTGCTTTCCTGCGGAGTTGCCTATACCCTGCAGATCATCGGACAGAAGGGGCTGAACCCCACTGTTGCCTCTCTGATCATGAGCCTGGAGTCCTGTATCTCCGCGATAGCCGGCTGGATCATCCTGGGACAGATGCTCTCCGGCAGGGAGATCCTCGGCTGCGGCGTCATGTTTGCCGCCATCGTGCTGGCGCAGCTCCCCTGGAAGCCCGGCACCGCTGCCGGCCTTCAGCTTCAGGAATAGCGCCGCTGCCTGCAGAACCAGATATGGCTGCAGCCTGCCGTTCCGGTATGGTGCCGCCTGTGGTTCCGGGATGACGCAGCCTGTGGTTCCGGCAGTCGCCGCATCCAGGATCCGCTCATGACCGCCTGCCTGCTGCCGGAAGCAGGGGATCTGACCTTCGGATGGAGATTCCGGCATAACGAAAAAAGCTGTGAAAAAACGGCAGAACCGTTTTTTCACAGCTTTGTTTTTACGGAATCACTTTTTTTGCAGGATCACTTTTTCACAGGATCACTTTTTCACAGGATCACTTTTCACAGGATCACTTTTTCGCGAGATCACTTTTTTCACGAGATCACTTTTTCTCTTTTTCCGGCGCAGTGCCCTCTTTGCCATGCATATAGGCCTTGATCGCCTCAAAGCTTTCATCGCTGAGATCGTGTTCCATCTTGCAGGCATCCTGAAGCGCAATCTCCGGATCCACTCCAAGACATTCCAGCATATGTGACAGAACTACATGCCTCTCATAGATCCTTCTGGCAATCACAGCTCCCTTCTCCAGAAGAGTGATGGTGCCATACCTGTCCATGGCAATGTACTCATCTTCCCTGAGCAGCTTCATAGCATGGCTGACACTCGGTTTCGATACATTGAGCATAGCCGCAATATCTACAGACCGCACTTCCTTCTCCGTAAAGGACAGTCTCAGTATCGCCTCCAGATAATCCTCCGCAGATTCATGAATTACCATAAAACCTCCCATTTTTCCCCATTCGCAATATTCGTTCACTACCAGAACTGTGATGTCTCTTTCCCGGCTGCAGACAAATATTATCATATCATATTTTTCCTGGATAGGCAAGGATTCTCTGGAATCAGCATTAGATGCCTCTAACCTCCGGCTGCAGTTCACGATCTCACCGGCCGGGGACTGATGTATTTTCGGCTGCTGTTCAGGCGGCGTTATTCAAGCCCTTACCTGCCCTGATCATTCTCTGTATCGTCCCCGGTCAGCCGCAGGATATCCTGCAGCTCCTCTTCCTTCATATCCAGGATCACCGCCAGCTCCGCGGCGGTAAAGTGCACCTCTCCATCCTCCTCATCTGTGAGTTCCCGGATGGCCTTCTCCAGGTTCGTCACCTTCTCCACCAGCACGTCATCGTGGTATTTCTGGTCCACCTGGTTCTGTATGGCGCTCCGGATTCCCTCCAGGATCTTCTGTTCGTACCATTCTCCGGTTTGTTCTCCCTCCGGAACATCCTCCTGCATTGCGATAAGCAGAGCCATCTGCGCCTCCTGGATCAGGTCCGCAAGGAGCAGCTCCTCACAGTGCCATTTCGCCGCAAGGAACGCCGCCCTTCTCATATACCGGTTCCGGAGTTTTTCTTTCCCGTCTTTTGCTCTCTCCTCCGAAAAGCCGGAGAACAGGCCTTTAAGATACTCCTGCTCCTCCTGCGAAAGCTCCTTCCTGGTGCCCGGGAAGACGATCTCCCCGTCCGTACAGAAGGATCTTCCGGCGTTCTCTTCGTCAGCAACAGTTATTCCTTTTCCCTGCAGGTACCCCAGCACCCGGAGCATCTTCTCCCGGTCAAGGTCCATCCCCGCAAAAGCATTTCCGAGCTCCTCCGCGGAAATCCTGTTTCCATTCTCCTTCGCGGCGGCAAGAACGTCCTCCAGAGCTCTCTGAAACTGTACAATATCCATCCTTCGGTCCCCTTATTTACGCAAACCGCTCGTCGATAACCCTCTTCGTCTTCTTCTCGCTCCGCGGCAGGAAGCCCAGCTCCACCACATAGACCAGAGGCGTAAAGCCGATCCTGGATTTCACGGCATCGGCCACAGATTTCTGCAGGCTCTTAAAGTCGTAGGAACCGCTGGCTTCTACATAAATACGCATGGTATCCTTGCCGTCCAGATGAGAAATACGGATCTGATATTCGCTGGAAAGCTCGGGGAACAAAGCGAGGATCTCTTCGATCTGTCTCGGGAAGAAATTCACGCCCTTGATCTTCACCATATCGTCACTTCTGCCGGAAATCACATCGATCCTCGGGAAATGGCTTCCGCAGGGACACTCTCCCGGAATGATCCTGGAAAGATCGTGGGTACGGAAACGGATCAGGGGAGCCCCTTCTTTGACAAGAGTCGTAATGACGATCTCGCCCCATTCTCCGTCCGGAACGTTTTTCCCGGTTTCCGGATCAATGATCTCCAGATAGATATAATCGTCCCAATAATGCATGCCCTGGTCATATTTACAGTTGATGCCGATGCCGGGTCCGTAAATCTCCGTAAGTCCGTAAATGTCATACAGCTCGATGCCCAGTTCTGAAGAAATGCGCTTCCGCATTTTTTCTCCCCAGCGCTCACTTCCGATGACTCCCTTTTTCAGGTGAATCCTGTCCCGGATCCCTCTCTTTTCAATCTCCTCCGCCAGCAGCAGGGCATAGGAGGAGGTTGCGCAGATTACGGTGCTCCGAAGGTCCATCATCATCTGCAGCTGCTTCTCCGTATTTCCGGGTCCCATGGGAATGGCCATGGCTCCAAGCTTCTCACAGCCGTTCTGAAAACCGATTCCGGCCGTCCAGAGCCCATATCCCGGCGTGATCTGGATCCGGTCCTTTTCTGTAATGCCCGCGAACATATAGCAGCGTTTGAACATTTCTCCCCAGTCATCCACATCCTTTGCCGTATAGGGAATGATCACAGGAAGGCCTGTAGTTCCGGAGGAAGAATGGATCCTGACGATCTCTTCCTCCCTGCAGGTCATCAGACCAAGCGGGTACGCATCCCGAAGATCCTGCTTCTCGGAAAAAGGAAGATTCAGGAACTCCTCCACTGTATCCACATGGGAAACTCCCGCCTCCTTCAGCCTGCGGCCATAGAAATTATCTGCGGCCAGAAGCCGCCCGATCTGATGATTTACCTGGGAAAGCTGTTTTTCATTGATCTGCATAGCAAAATATCTCCTCTGTTTTTCTTATATCCTCAGCTGTTCTTCGTTTTTTTACCGAAAGCAAAGGCAGCCTGGTTCAGCGCAAGGAACCTGGCCGGCACCTTTTCCTTCAGAGCCTGCTCCATTTCCTCCGAAGTAAAGCCCAGAGCGCCGCTTTGCTGTGCCGCGCCCAGGAGCACCACATTCAGGACCCTGGAGGAGCCCAGCTCCTTCGCTGCCATTTCACCGTCCACACATGTCAGATGCCTGACATGCTCCTTCAGATAGGAAAGCATCTCCCCCGCATCGTAGGGGGCCTTGCCGATCATGGCGCTTACCGGCATCACCGGACTTGTATTCACAACCACCGCGCCGTCAGGCTTCAAAAAGGGAAGCTGCCGCACCGTCTCGCCCGGCTCAAAGCCGATGATCAGATCCGCCTCTCCTCTGGCGGTCAGCGGGGAATGAACGCCTTCTCCAAGACGCAGATGGCTGAATACGCTTCCGCCCCTCTGCGCCATGCCGATCGTCTCCGCAGTGAGGATCGGAATACCGGAATTCATGGCTGCCGCAGCGATCAGCCGGGAAGCCAGGATGGTTCCCTGTCCGCCTACGCCGCAAAGGATGATATTCTTATTCATGCCCTTCTCCTCCCTTCCCGGCCAGAAGATCATTCTTTTTTCCTCCGGAGATCGCGCCTGCAGGACAGATCTGTTCACATAAGGTACAGCCTGTACAAAGGGCGGTGTCGATCCGGGTCTTCTTACCGTCAGACGCCAGGTTCAAAGCGGGACACCCCAGCTCGCGGATGCATTTCCCGCATCCGATACATTTCTCCTGGTCCACCTCGGAGTGACCGGAAGGCCTGGATATGGCGATGCAGGGCGACCGGAAGATGACAGCCTTCACGCCCGGCTCCTCCGCCACGCGTTTCACTGTCTTCACTGCAGCGTTGAGGTCCAGCGGATCCACGGTTTCTACCACCTTCAGTCCGATGGCTTTCAGTACCTTTTCCATGCTGACCTTTTCCACCACCTGTCCCATTGCGGTGCGGCCTGTCCCCGGATGCGGCTGATGGCCGGTCATGGCCGTGGTGGAATTGTCCAGCACCACCAGTGTCATATCTGCCTGATTGTAAAAGGCGTTCACTGTCCCGGTGATCCCGGAGGCAAAAAAGGTGGAATCCCCTACAAAGGCAAAGCATCTGGTATCCGGTTCCATATGCCCCACTCCCTGGGCGATGCCGATGCCTGCTCCCATACACAGACAGGTGTCGCACATATCAAGCGGCTGCGCGTTGCCCAGAGTATAACAGCCGATATCTCCGCAGTAGATGGTTTTCTTCCCCTTCATGGCCTGTTTGACCGCATAGAAGGAAGCGCGATGGGGACAGCCTGCGCACAGCACCGGCGGCCTTACCGGAAGCGCGGGAGGCTCGGGAAGTTCCCTCGCCGCAGGAGTCAGCTTCTCCTCTGCCTGTCCCAGGAAGGCTCCCAAAGCCTTATTTACGATCTCCATCGTATTCTCTCCGGACGGAGGGATATCCCCGGTAAGCTTTCCGAGGATCTTTACCTGCAGGCCGTACTTTCCACAGATATGGAGGAGCGCTCTTTCGATGACAGGATCCAGCTCCTCTATGCAAAGCACCTCGTCAAGGCCCTGCAGGAAGGAAAGCGCCAGCTTTTCCGGAAACGGGAACGGCGTCGCCACCTTTAAGACCCTGGCATTTCTGCCGCGAAGGGAATCCAGAGTATACATGAAGCTGATTCCATGGGAAGCGATTCCTTTTCTGCAGCCCTTTTCCTGCTCTGCAAGGATCCGGTTTCCAGGATAATCCGAAAAGGTATCGGAAAGGAGAGCGTTCCGCTTTTCGATCAGGGCGTGATTTTTCACCGACAGCCTTGGGAAGATCACCCAGCGGGAGGCATCCTTTACAAAGCCTTCGTACGTATGGACATGGTATTCCTCCGGATCCTTCACCTCCAGCGCCTCATACCCATGGTCGATCCTGGTGGTAGGGCGGAAAAAGACCGGTGTCCCGTATTTTTCGGAAAATTCAAAGGCCTCCTGGATCATTTCATAGGCTTCCTGTACGGAGCAGGGGTCGAAGACCGGAACCTTGGAGAACATCCCAAAGGTCCTTGTGTCCTGTTCCGTCTGAGAGGAAATGGGGCCGGGGTCATCTGAAACCAGCACCACCATGCCTCCTTTTACCCCGATATATTCCAGGCTCATCAGCGGATCCGATGCCACGTTGAGCCCGACCTGTTTCATGGTCACCAGAGCCCGCGCGCCGGTATAGGCCGCTCCTGCAGCCACTTCCATTGCCGCCTTCTCATTGACCGACCATTCCACATATACATTTCCCGGATTCCGCTTCGCGATGGTTTCCAGAACCTCCGTGGAAGGCGTACCCGGATAACCGGCCGCCAGATTCACTCCTGCCGCAAGCGCGCCGAGAGCGATCGCTTCGTTTCCCATTAAAAATTCTTTATGCATGCTGTTCCCCTTTGTAAGTAAGCTGCTCTCCTGCTCCAGAAAGAAGAAAGGGCATTGCCCTATGACCGGTTCTCAGTCATTTCTGCAACACCCTTCTGTGTGTAACTGGAATCAGGGACTCTTATCCTGCCGCGTTATCAGGCATACCTGCCGCGGATCAATAGTTTTCCACTTTTCTTTCAAAGTATGCTCTGGGATGCGCGCAGACCGGACATACCTCGGGAGCTTCTTCCCCTTCATAGACATAGCCGCAGTTCCGGCATTTCCATCCAAGAGGAGCGTCTCCCTTGAAGGTCCTGTCCGCCTTGTAGGATTCCAGAAGCTTTCTGTATCTCTTTTCGTGAGCTGCTTCTACGCTGGCCACGCCTTCGAACTTCTTTGCCAGTTCTTCAAAGCCCTCTTCCCTGGCTTCTCTGGCCATACGGGCATACATATCCGTCCACTCGAAGTTCTCTCCCTCTGCAGCGTCCAGAAGATTCTGGTCAACATCATGAATTCCATGGAATTCCTTGAACCACATCTTCGCATGTTCCTTTTCCTGATCTGCCGTTTCCAGATACAGGGCGGCCAGCTGCTCATAGCCGGCCTTCTTTGCCTGGGATGCATAATATGTATATTTATTTCTTGCCTGAGATTCCCCTGCAAATGCTTCCATAAGGTTCTTCTCTGTTTT
>JAFOJB010000461.1 GCA_017420455.1 Blautia sp. | reverse complement strand
GCCGCACTCACGGAACAGGTTGCCCAGCATCAGCATACCGACAAGGGGAGCTGTGGTGGGAAGGATCATACATACGACGATGGTGATCACGATGGGGAACAGGATCTTCTCCAGCTTGGATACCGGACGAAGCTGCTCCATCTTGATCTTTCTTTCCTCTTCGGAGGTGAAGGCCTTCATGATGGGAGGCTGGATGATGGGCACCAGGGACATATAGGAATATGCCGCCACGGCGAGGGGTCCCATCAGGGCAGACTGTCCAAGCTTGCCGGCCAGGAAGATGGAGGTAGGTCCGTCTGCTCCGCCGATGATGGAGATCGCTGCTGCCGCTTTGCCGTTGAAGCCAAGGATGATGGCCAGGAAATATGCTACATAGATACCCAGCTGTGCGGCGGCGCCCAGCAGGAAGCTTAAGGGGTTCGCGATCAGCGGGCCGAAATCCGTCATGGCGCCTACGCCCATGAAGATCAGGGATGGGAGGATACTCCACTCATCCAGGATATAGAAATAATGGAAAAGTCCGCCAACCCCGTTGGACATATGTTCCGGAGACGCGATAATGTCCGGATAAATATTCACCAGCAGCATACCGAAGGCGATGGGCACAAGAAGCAGGGGTTCGAAATCATGCGCGATGGCAAGATACAGGAACACACAGGCAACGATGATCATCAGGTAATTGCCCCAGGTCAGGTTAAAGAACGCTGTCTGATGAATGAGGTTGGACAGAGTCTCTGCTACATAAGACATTTGACTACCTCCTGTATTAGTTCATGGTCGCCAGAGTATCTCCGCTCTCAACCGATGCACCTTCGTTCACGTCTACGCTGACAATGGTTCCATCCTGAGGAGCAACCACCGGGATCTCCATCTTCATGGATTCCAGGACCACTACAGTATCTCCGGCCTTTACAGCCTGGCCGGCCTTGGCAGAAATCTTGACTACCTTTCCGGGAACGGAAGCGGCAACCTTGACGGAGCCGCCGCCTGCTGCAGGAGCTGCCTTGGGAGCTGCCTTCGGAGCCGCCTTGGGAGCAGCTTTGGGAGCCGGTGCCGCTGCGGGAGCAGCTGCGTTTCCATTTTCTTCTACGGTGACATCATATGCGGTTCCGTTCACAGTGATTGTATAGCTTTTCATTTTTCAGATCCTCCTGTATGGTTTTATTCAGATTTTTCAGATTATTTACGTCTTGATTTACGAATGGAACGGACCACAAATCCGTCGCCTTCTGCCGCCGTACCCTCATTTGCCGCCATGATCGCGGCAGTGATGACAGCCACCAGCTCTTCATCATCAACAAGCTCCTCCGCCGGTTCAAGGACAGAGATCGGCGCTGCAGGCGCCGGCGCCGCGGAACGCTTTCTGGAATCCACGCCCGGGATCCGCTTGAACTGGGAGATAATAAAGCTCAGGAAGACCAGTACGATGAATACTGTGCAGATTCCCATCAGGGTATTCAGCACTGCGTTGATGAAGGTGCTTCCCACAGACTCTGTTTCCTCTTCGGGAACCGGAGCCTCTTCTGCTTCGCCGATCGTCGCGCTGGAAGCCTCGGAAGAAAGCTCCCTGACAGCTTCCTCTGCCTCCGGAGCAGCTGCCTGCTCTTCTTCAGCTGCGTCAAGAACGATGGTTTCATTTCCGGCTGCTTCCTCCGCAGGAGCTTCCTGGGGAGCCTCAGCTGCCTGTGCTTCCTCTGCCGCCCCTTCTGCTTCTCCTGCCGCAGGTCCTTCCGCTTCCGCAGAGACCTCTTCTGCTTCTACAGCCTTCATGGAAGTAAGCTTTCCGGTTTCCTCATTGATCGTATAGATAAAAAATACTTCTCCGCAGTCCATAGCCACCGGACATGTAATTTCATATCCATCTACGGAAAGCGCTACCTCCGGTTCCCCGGTCTGGTCTGCCGCGGCGTTCCCCAGCCTTCCCTTCAGCTCTTTCCAGGCCTGCATAAAAGAGGCCTCCTGGCTGTTTCCGGTTTCGATGGCGGAATCGATCTGCTCATCTGTAAAGCCCAGAAGCTTTTCCGTCATGGATTTTGCTGATCTGACCAGCGAACCGCTTACTTCTGCGTCTATTTCTCCGGCAGCCACACTGAACCCTGCGCAAAGCATAAGCGCCATTGCCAGGACCAGTGCCAGAAATGCTGCGGAGGTTTTTCTAAGAATACTTCTCATATGCCTCACCTCGCTCAGACTGTGCCATGTTTTTTGGACGGACGGTCTTCTCTCTTCGTGAACAGCATTTCGAAAGCTCCGATCACATATTTTCTTGTGTTTTCCGGCGCGATCACGGTATCTACATAACCTCTTGCCGCTGCGGAGGCGACATTCTGCTGAAGCGCCTGATACTCCGCTGCTTTTTCCTTCAGGGTCCCGGCATCTGCATCCTTGTACATGATCTTGGCTGCCAGAGAGCTTTCCATCATGCCGATCTCGGCATTTTCCCATGCATAGACCATATCGGCGCCGACCGCTTTGCTGTTCATGACAACATAGGCGTTGCCAAAGGCCTTGCCGGTGATGACATTGACCTTCGGTACAGTGGCATCCGCGAAGGCGTGTACCAGCTGTCCCACAGCTTTGGCCATCTGCTTTTCACTGCAGAGCGTAGCCTTGAAGCCGGTGGTGTTGGTCAGTGTGAGGACGGGGATGTTGAAGGCATCGCAGAACCTGACGAAATCCGCCGCTTTTCTTGCTCCTCTTGCAGAGATGGTGCCGTCGAAGGTTTCCTTCTCTTTTCCTTCTTCATCGAAGAGGATGCTTCTGTTGGCGATGGCGCCTACGGTGATGCCGTTCAGACGGATAAAGCCGGTGGCCATATCTCTGCCGTAGTCTGCCTTGGTCTCCAGGAAGATCTCGTCATCCGCGATCCGGGCAAGCGCAAGGCCGCCGTCCTCTGCGCAGTCCGCCAGATCATCTACGACGCGGTTGAGATCATCTTCGCATTCCGCGTAGGAATCGTTATCCTCAAAGTTGGACGGAAGCATGGATACCAATGCGCGGATCTTTCCAAGGATCTCATCCTCTGTGCCGTAACCGTCTACTACGCCGGTTTCCTGGCTCTGGAAAGCAGCTGCCGCGGTATCGCATTTTCCGACTTCATTTCCTGCAAGCGCATTCGGTGTATTGATAAACATGCGTCCTTTTTTCTCTTCTATGAAGGTGAAATCAGAGAGTGCGGGAAGGACTGCCATGCCGCCGCCGCAATTTCCGAAGATCCCGGTGATCTGCGGTACGATGCCGGATGCAGTTACTGCTTTCAGGTAGATAGAGCCAAAGGCTTCCAGAACATCTGTTGCTTCTTCAAGACGAAGGCCTGCGCAGTCGATCAGACCGATCACCGGCGCACCTGTCTTGATGGCCAGATCATACACCCTTGCGATCTTTTTGGCGTGCATTTCACCTACTGTGCCGTTCAGGACAGAGGCATCCTGGCTGTAGACATATACCAGGTTTCCGTCGATGACACCGTATCCCGTAATGACGCCGTCGGAAGGTGCTTTCTTCTCTGTCATGTTGAAATCTGTCGTTCTGGCGGTGACTCCATGCCCGATCTCAACAAAACTGTTTGCGTCAAGCAAGGCTGTTATTCTTGCAGCCGCTAAGCTTTGTGTTGCAGTACTCATTATTATATGCCCTCCATATTATAGATTTTCAAAATTCCACCGATTATCATTTTACCTTTAATACCCGGAAATTTCAAGACTAACCTTTCAGATTGTTAAAAATTTATTTGTTACAGCTCACGACCTCACCGGCCAGGGATTGTAACACTTTGGCAGCGAGTGAATCCCGGAAACGGACATTATAAGGCGGACGGGCGAGGAGACGACCGCCTCCCGGGGCGGGATTGTCGGGTCGGGGGACACATGGATTCCAGAGCGGGGATACAGGTCTGTCCTCAGCTCCGGGGCTCCAAAACGCGGATACTCTAAGCAGAAAGAACACTGGCTCAACCCACTTACAGACCTGCGGAACTCGCTTCTCAGGCTGAAACCCACAGCCTTCGTACGCTCAGACAGTCCTCGGTCTGTAAGCCGCCAGTGTTCTTTCTGCTAAGAGTATCTCGCATTTTTCCGCAGTCGCTGAGGCCAGACCTGTATCCCCGCTCTGAAATCCGTGTGCCCCCTGCCCCGACAATCCCACCCCGGGAGGCGGTCGTTTCCTCACCCTGTGTTCCTGCAGTCAGGAAGGCCGACAGACGCCGAAAACACATCAGTACCCAGACGGTGAGACCGTGAACTGTTACAATTTTTTGTTTCCGTTAAAATCGATATCCCATCTTTCGGAAAGCCTGCCTTCCTCCCGGAACAGGGTCCAGAGCTCAGACAGGCAGGCCGGGGCTTCTTTCAGAGCGGCCCGGAACAGGCGTTCCATCTCTTCCAGAGGTTCGTCCAGGTTCTGCGGCGCCTGGCTGGTCATGAAATACTCCACGATCGCCTGCCCCTTACGGCCGGCCGGTTTCAGAAGCACTTCCACTGCCTTTCTTCTTCTCCCGCCGTCATCGCAGACCATGAGGTTGGTCTGCAGCTTCATCATATGAAGAGAAGCCAGCAGGCTGGAGGTCCTGATCTTCGGGATCGCCTTATGGATCACCTGCGCATATTCCTGCTTCGGCACGATGGCATCGGAGGGATAATAGCTATAAGGGTTTTTCCCGGTCTTCACCATCAGGTACCTGTCGAATTCCTTCTCCAGAAGGGTGTGGGACACCACGTTTTCTCTCTGCATGCGGTTTACGAAGGGGTGGCTTCGGGAATCCAGGATAAAATGGCACCCGAATCCCAGCAGGTAAGCCGTCAGAGCAGGATCCTGCGTTGCCCTCACGGTCCTGGCTCCCTGCTCAAAAAAAGCCGCCGCCGGGGTGTTGTGCATTTTCACTCCATACTGGCTGACGGGATTTCTGGAAACCATATAATAAAACAGGATATCGGGGCCATGAAGACTGATCCGGTAAAGATCCCTGTGT
>JAFOJB010000460.1 GCA_017420455.1 Blautia sp. | reverse complement strand
TGCCCGCAAGGTCCACGTATATCCGGATGAAAACACGCAGGAGGAGCTGACCGGAGAACTTCGTTCCGACCAGGCGGAGGTCTTTCGTTATGGCAGCCGCTGGTACCTGTACTGGGCCGGCCGGTATGCCATATCCCGGAACCGGCTGGGGCCGTACATCTTCCGCGGCAATATTGGCGCAGATATCCCTCACTATCCAGACGGAAGGGCTTTTATCGATCATGGCTCTTTTACAGAATGGAACGGGCAGTGGTATTATGCTGTCAGCTGCGGGCAGGAAAGCTGGTCTTACCGTCAGACATGGCTGATGTATCTGCATGTTTGCGACGACGGTACCCTGATGTTTGATGAAGATATCCGGGAATATGGAGTCGGCCGGTATTCCGCCGGCTGGGATAAGATTCAGGCGGAATGGTACATGAAGATCGATACTCCTTACATCCGGAAGATCGAGCTTCTGGAGCAGGGAAAACATGCAGGGTTTGCCATCACGCAGGAATCCGGCACGCATTGTGCCTTTTATCCGCAGGTATACGGCATGCAGGAAAACATGGATATGACGCTTTGTCTCCGGGGAAGCCAGGGAAGCGAGGTAGCCGTACTCATAGACGGGAACAGCGCCGGCATGCTGGAGCTTAAACGGGCTTTCCCCGGATTTGAGCAGATCCGCATGCCCTTGCAAAATGATGCCGGTGAGCACGAGATCATCCTTCGTATGACTGGCCAGGTCACAGTTGACTGGTTCCGTCTGGAGCCCGCGGATGTATAAAAGAGGGCTGCATTGCATAATAGCGTTATACGAAAATGATATTTGGTACACTGTTTTTTTTCGTGAAACAGTTGTGAAGCATTGGTGAAACAGCCCTGGAGTTCTGAACGGGATTATTGACAAGAAGAGACAGTTATGGTATATTTTTACAAATTAGATCATCCTAATTCGGTCGGACCAGAAAGGATTCAGTCATGATCGATCGTTTTGAAGACGGTTTCGCGTTTCTGGATAAGCTGCGGGAAATCGGGCAGAGAAAGAATCAGACTTTCGCGGACTTTACGGTATATCTGGATGAAAAAGCCCGGAAAGCCGGAATTCCGCTGCATGGACAGTTTGAACTGACGCCTCACTGTAATTTTGACTGCAGAATGTGTTATGTCCACCTGAAGCCCCCTCAGGCACCGCAGAGTGCCCTTCTCTCAGTAGAACAGTGGAAATCCCTCATGTCTGAGGCCTTTCAGGAGGGGATGCTCACGGCGGTTCTGACAGGAGGCGAATGCTTTACCTATCCGGGTTTTCGAGACCTGTACCTTTACCTGAAAAGTCTTGGAGTGGAATTAACCGTGCTGACAAACGGCTCCCTGCTGGATCAGGAGTGGGTCTCTTTTTTCCTGGAGCACAGGCCCGCCCAGATCCAGGTCACACTATATGGCAGCAGCGAAGAAGCTTATGAAGCTGTTACCGGCCACCGCCTTTTTGGAAAGGTCCTGGAAAATATCCGGCTGCTCAGAGATGCAGGCCTGCCGGTGCGTCTGAACGTAACGCCCAGTATTTATATGGCCGAAGATGTTTTTGATACGATCCGGCTCGCGAAGCAGCTTTGCAGATCTGTCCGCGTCAATTCGAGTGTATTCCGTCCGCGGCAGGAAACCGGCCGGAGTGAGCAGAACGATAATCTGGATCAAGATCATTATCTGCGGATGTATCTTCTGCTGAAAGAGCTTGACGGCGAAGAAGCAGAAAAAATACAGGAAGAGAGGCTGCCTCCGCCCGGCGGACCAGCCCATGAGTGCGGGGAGCGAGGGCTCGACTGTGGGGGAGGCCGTTCCGGATTTGTGATCGACTGGAAAGGAATCATGCATCCCTGTAATCGGCTTTATATGCTGGAAAGCTTTCCTCTCACGGAAGGGTTTGCCAGTGCCTTTCGGACCATAAATACAGCTGTAAGGCAGTGGCCGAAGGTTTCCGAATGCAGCGGCTGCGCCTATCGTTTCGCCTGTAACAACTGTGCCGCAAATATGCTGAATTATGCAGAACCTGGAAAACAGCCTCTGAAGCTGTGTGAACAGACCAGATTTTTTGTGCAGAATGGAATCGGACGAGTCAGAGATTGCTGATAAAGATGTTTTTAGTTTTAGAAAGGAGAATGCAGCAATGAAAGAACAGTATGTAACCCCGAAAGTAGAAGTTCTGGAATTTGATTACGACGATGTGGTCCTGACCTCAATCGCTCCGAACGGCAACTGCCGTACCGGCGGTTCTTATTCCGAATATGGAAACGATTGCCGTAGTTCTTATCAGATGTGGATGGCTGATGTAGTGTCATGATCGCGAAAACAGGCTTTCTTCTCCGGAATGTCGCCGGAGAATATCTGCTTATGCCGGTTGATCAGACAGCCCCGAAGGGAAAAGGCGCGATCCTCCTCAACAGGATTTCCGCCTTTGTCTGGGAAAAGCTGCAGAGTCCGGTATCCCGCGAGGAGCTTCTCAAAGCTCTTCTGGAACAGTTTGATGTCGCTGAGGAAATCGCTGACGAGGATCTGACGGAGCTGCTGGACAGATTCCGGGAGCTGGATCTGATCGAAGACAGTATTTGAACATGGGGAGAAAAGGGGACTGTTCCTTTTTCTCCCTTTTCTCGGGAAGAAAAAACGAGAGAAAAGAGAGAAAAAGGAACCGTCCCCTTTTCTCACAACAGTCAGGAGAAAAGCTCATCGGTTCCTTTTTCTCACAATAGTCATAACGGAGGCACACTGTCATGGACAAACACAGAAAGAAAATGATAGCGCCGGTAATAATAGCGATTCTCTTTATACTTTATATGATTCTGTACATTACAACCCTGTTCATAACAGCAGGTGAGTCGTCACTGGTAAAGCTGCTTTTTGCTGTCCCGGCGCTTCTTCTGGCTTACGGGATGGTTTTTACACTGAAATCAAGAATTCATGAGATAAGGAGCGGTGAAGAAGATGATCTTGACAACTACTGAAAACATTTCCGGAAAATCATTTGAAACCCTTGGCCTGGTCAAAGGCTCTACGATCCAGACCGTCAATGCGATCAGGGATATCGGCGCCGGACTGAAGACTCTGGTTGGCGGCGAGCTCACGAAGTACAACGATATGATGAACAAAGCCAGGGCTCTGGCCACAAAGCGTATGGTCGAAGAAGCTGAGAGCATGGGAGCTGACGCGATCGTGTGTGTAAGGTACAGTTCCGCCTCCATCATGCAGAGCGCTGCTGAAGTAATGGCCTATGGGACGGCGGTGAAATTCAGATAACCTGCAGGGTTTTCAGCTTTGGTATTGCTTTGGTATAGCTTTGGACCGGGCCGGATGCAATACAGGAAAAGCCGTGAAAACAGGAGTACGAAGACTCCTGTTTTCACGGCTTTTTTCCCTTTTTCTCAGTTATCGGATCTCAACTGCTGCGCCGCCTGCGAGGCCGTTGTTTACCAGCTGCTCGGGTGCTGCGCTTTCCGCGTGGATCTTGTTGTACTTTCTCGGGGTGACTCTGATCTCGATGGTATTCTCTACCTGGCTTACCGCGTCTGTAATGTCGATCTCGAAGGGAGCATAGAGGATGCTGCCGGCATCTGTTCCGTTGACCGTTACTGCAGCTGCGCCGTAAAGCTCGCTGAGTGTCAGGACGGCCTTTCCGGCGTCTGCCTCCTCCAGTGTGAAGGTACCGGTGTAAACCCCGTCTTCGGCGGAATACATCAGCTCGCCGTTCTGGAAATCGGCCTGGTTCCAAAGGCCGGTGATGTTTTCCGTATAGTCCTTGCCGCCTACCGAAAGCGTGGTAAAGGTTACTTCCTTTACAGCCTTCGCTTCGGTCTGGTCGAGCGCTGCGGGAAGTCCTTCGGTGAGTGCAGCGTCATCGAGAGCAGCGTCTCCGGCTTCCAGGAGGACTGCGATGGACATGCTGCTGTCCCCGCCGCCGAACATTCCCGAGAGGACATCCGCGCTCGCATCGATGGTGAAGGACAGGGTACCGTCGTCCTTTCTTTCCGCAGGATAGATCTTTCCGGTGGACTGGTCCAGGTAATAGCAGTTTCCGAATTCCTCTCCGGCCTCCAGTGTGATCGTATTGGCTTCCGTTCCGATGTTGCGTACATAAACGATCCGGGACCCATCCGGGAGAGCTCTTCTTGCAAAGCGGACTGCACCGTTGGCTGCATAAGAGACGACGGGCGTTACCTTCTGGGTCAGGGCCGACTGGAAGGCTTCCGGGTTTTCGGCCACGATGGCGCCTGCTGCTGTGGCTGCCCCGGCGGCTGCAGCGACTGCTGCGTCCCCCTCTGCATAATTTCCATCCATGAATCCGGGCTGCATGGAAGGAGCCGCGCCGTAGAAGATGATGGCCGCG
>JAFOJB010000459.1 GCA_017420455.1 Blautia sp. | reverse complement strand
TGATGGTCTTCAGGACCTCGGCTGTCCCTTCGTCCAGGGAAACCCGGTCTCTTCTGATCCTTCTGCGGATCACCTTCCTGTTGATCCAGTAAACCATCAGCATAAACAGAAGTGCGGCCGTCACCCCGGCGCCGGTACCCATGGTAGCCCCGGCCGCCGCCCATTTCTGGATAACCTCCTCGCCCTGCCCCTGATGCATCCGGATCATGATCCCCGACATCAGGAGGGCGAAAACCGCCACGAAAATCTGCTCTACGATCTGGGAAAGAGAGGTCGGCATCATCTTCCGGTAGGCCTGAAAATACCCTCTGAAAACCCCGAGGATTCCGGAAAGAAAAATGGTGGGCGCCAGCATCTGAAGAGCCAGCCTTGCTCCGGCCATCTTTTCAGGCACCATCAGGGAAGAGCCGAAAACACAGAACAGGGATACCGCTCCTCCCGCGATCACTGCGTAGAGCAGCGAACAGTGAAACACCTTCTGGGCGTCCCGGTACCTTCTGAATGCCAGCTTTTCCGCCATAATCTTGGAAACTGCCTGCGGTATGCTGAAGGATGCGATCATCAGCAGGATGAAATACGCATTCTGGGCATATTGAAACATGGCAAAGCTCTGGCTTCCCAATGTCGTGGAAAGAGGGCTTTTGTAAAGCATTCCGATTATTTTGGAGATCAACGCCGCAACCATCAGAAAGGAGGCGTTTTTCACCAATGTGTTGTCTTTTTTCTTTCCCATGTCAGTGATTTTCCTTCTCCATAATAGGAAGTATAAAGTGAGCGCAGATTATGAAACGGATCCATTTCCGGCTCCTGTCCCGATATTCTCGATCTGCCAGTCGATCGGCGCCAGGCCATTGGCAGTAAGAAAGGCATTTGCGCGGCTGAAATGCCGGCAGCCGAAGAAGCCTCTGTAGGCAGAAAGAGGGCTGGGATGCGGTGCCTCCAGCACCAGCTGCTTCGGGTTGTTCAGCATGGAGTGCTTGCTCTGGGCCGGCCTGCCCCACAGCAGATAAACCATGGGGCGGTCCTGGGCGTTCAGTACCCGGATGACAGCATTCGTGAATTCCTCCCAGCCGATACCCCGATGAGAATTCGCCATGTGCGCCTCGACGGTCAGAACGGTATTCAGCATCAGCACACCCTGCCTTGCCCATTTTTCCAGATACCCGTTGTCGGGGATGTAACAGCCGCAGTCGTCCTTCAGCTCCTGATAGATGTTCTGCAGGGAAGGCGGTGCCTCCACTCCCCGCTTCACCGAAAAGCACAGGCCGTGGGCCTGCCCGTCTCCATGATATGGATCCTGCCCGAGGATGACCACCTTGACCTCCTGCAGCGGAGTGAAATGGAAGGCGTTGAACATATCGTCGGCAGGCGGGAAGATTTTTTTACCGGCATATTCCTGCCTTACCTTTTCATAAAGTGCTTTATAATAAGGCTTCTGGAACTCTCCATGAAGCGCGTTATACCATTCTCCGGTAATCGGCGGCATATTCTTCCCCTTCTTTCGCAGAATATCCTGACTGGCGCATTGCAGCCAGATGTTGCGGCGTGATATGGACAAAAAGACTATTAAGCAAAAATGATATCTTTTTGCAGCGGAGGCCGTTACTCCCCGGCGCTTCAGCGGACCGGGAGGCCTCTGCCGGCAAGGTATTTCTTCAGGGTCCGGATCTCCAGCTCCCTGTAATGGAAAAGGGAGGCCGCCAGGGCTGCGTCTGCCTTTCCTTCTGTCAGCGCGTCATAAAAATGCTCCATTGTCCCTGCGCCGCCGGAGGCGATCACCGGGATCTTTACATTTTCCGCGATCGTACGGGTGAGCGCAATGTCATAGCCCGCTTTCGTGCCGTCGCAGTCCATGCTGGTGAGAAGGA
>JAFOJB010000458.1 GCA_017420455.1 Blautia sp. | reverse complement strand
CCTGTTTCCCCCGTACAGATGGAATACACCTGCCACCAGAAAGCGCCTGCCATGCTGCAGGAGATCGAGAACCAGATAAAACAGTGCAGATTCTACTGTGAGAATGTGGAATTTACCGCAGCCGATGCTTCCAGAGCCGAGAAGGAATTTCTGGCAGAAGCCATCGAAAAGGCGGTTACCTGCGGCGCCAGGGCAGTCACTCTCTGTTATACCGCGGGGATCCTGCTTCCGGATGAATGGGTAACCTTTATCGACGATCTGAATGAGCTTGCCCCCTCCCTGAAAAATGCGGAGCTGTATGTGCAGGTGAACAACAACATGGATATGGGGACAGCCTGTGCGGCCTTCGCCATCAGGCACGGTGCGGCAGGAGTCAAATGTACGGCGGTTCCTTCGGAATATCCCTCCCTGACGCAGATCGCCAGCTTTATTAAGACCAGAGGACTGGAGCTCTCCATCGCCGCGGGGATCCGTGTGACAGAGCTTGAGCGTGCCACGACGCAGCTTGCCTGGATGCTGAAGCCGCAGGAAAAGACAGAATCTCCGCTCGGGAACATCGGCATCGGCGAGACCCCCAATGTGAGCCTGGACCAGAACGACTCGATCGAAGAGGTCGTCAAGGTAGTCCGTCAGCTTGGCTACGACCTCAGCGAGGAGGATAACGCCAGGGTCTACGAGGCCTTCCGCAGGGTTGCCGTGAAGAAGCATTTTGTAGGGACGAAGGAGCTGGACGTGATCGTGGCAAGCACTGCCATGCAGGTTCCGGCAGCCTACAGGATCGAGAATTACGTGATCAACAGCGGAAACGTGATCACTGCCACAGCCAATATTCTTCTGGACAAGAACGGGGAAAAGGTCCGCGGAGTAGCCGTAGGAGACGGCCCCATCGACGCGGCCTTCCTGGCCATCGAGCAGATCATCGGACACCATTATGAACTGGACGACTTCCAGATCCAGACAGTGACGGAGGGACGGGACGCCATGGGAAGCGCTCTGGTAAAGCTCCGTTCGGGCGGCAGGATCTATTCCGGAAGCGGTATATCCACGGATATCATCGGTGCTTCCATCCGGGCGTATATCAGCGCCCTGAACAAGATCGTCTACGAAGAGGGCTGAGGAGGGAAAGGCTTTGAAATTATCATTCTCCATAAAAAACTGGAACAGTTATACCTGGAATGAATTCTGCCAGGTGGCGTTGGATTCGAAGCTCCAGGGAATAGAAATCTTTAATGTAAAGGGAAGGATCTTCCAGGAGAAAAGCAGCCCGACCAATCCGGAGCTGGCGGCCTCTTCCAGAAGATATCTGATCAACAACGGCCTTTCCATTCCCTGTGTGGATACCGCGGAAGATTTTACCAAAGAAGGATTCGAGGCCGAGCTGGCAGAGAGCATCCAGGTGGCTGTGAATCTGGGGGTAGAGCTGGTAGGGATCCACACCCGCTGCCGTGAGCAGGAGGAATGCCGGGAGAGAGTGGCAAAGCTCATCGATCTGGTGGGAAACAAGCCGGTGACCCTGGTCGTGGAGACCACAGGCGCCTTTGCCGAGACCGGCCGTCTCCGGGATCTGCTGAACTATTTCGCGGACGACCGTCTGGCAGCTGTCTGGAATATGTACAGCACCTGTGTGGAGGGAAATGAGGACGCGGAGACCACCATCACGAACCTCGGCGCTTATGTGCGCCATGTGCATATTTACGATTTTGCCAGAAAAGACGGTATCCCCATGCCGGAGCTGATGGGCGAGGGAGAGCTTCCCATCCAGGATATGATGAACGCCCTTCGGTCCGTCAATTATGACGGAATGATCTCCATCGTATGGAATCCCGAATGGATGAAGGACCTGGCGGACCTGGAGATCATCCTGCCCCATTTTGTGACCTGCATGAACCGTTTCTCCAGCACCAGGCGCAACAAGAAGCACCATTACTGGAACAACGCCCACACCGGGAAGTATGTGTGGAAAAAAGCCACGCTGATTGAGAAGACCTTTCCGCAGGTCCTGGATACCATGGTGGAGGATTTTCCGGATCAGCTGGCCATCAAATATACGACGCTGGATTACACCCGCACCTACAGTCAGTTCCGGGATGATGTGGACCAGGTGGCCAGAGCGCTGATCTCACTGGGAGTCCGCCCTGGCTTCAAGGTGACCATCTGGGCCACCAACGTGCCCCAGTGGTTCCTGACCTTCTGGGCGACCACGAAGATCGGCGCAATCCTGGTGACCATGAATACGGCCTACAAGATCCATGAGGCTGAATATCTGCTCCGCCAGTCGGACACGCACACCCTGGTCATGATCGACGGCTACCGGGATTCCAATTATATAGAGATCATCAACGAGCTCTGTCCGGAGCTGGCCGGGACAAAGCCGGGCGAGCCTCTGAGGGCGAAAAGGCTTCCCTTCCTCCGGAATGTCATTTCTGTTGGTTTTGAGATGCCGGGCTCCCTTACCTGGGAGAGAATGCTGGATTACTCGGAGAAAACTCCTCTGGCCGAGGTGCAGCGCCTTGCCAGCGCCGTGGATGTGAACGACGTCTGCAACATGCAGTATACCTCAGGAACTACAGGCTTCCCCAAGGGAGTCATGCTCACCCACTACAATATCGTGAACGACGGAAAGACCATCGGAGACGGAATGGATCTTTCCACGGCGGACCGGATGATGATCCAGGTCCCCATGTTCCACTGCTTCGGCATGGTGCTGGCCATGACCGCCACCATGACCCACGGCGGCACCATTCTGCCGATCCCGTATTTTTCACCGAAGTCCTCCCTGGCCTGCATCAACAACGAGCATATCACTGCTTTCCACGGCGTGCCGACCATGTTTATTGCCATGCTGTCCCATCCGGATTTTGAAAAGACGGATTTCAGCTATATGCGTACCGGCATTATGGCGGGAAGTCCCTGCCCCATCGCTGTCATGCGGGATGTGGTGGAGAAGATGCATATGCCCGAGATCGTCATTGTTTATGGACAGACAGAGGCTTCACCCGGCTGTACCATGAGCCGTACAACCGATTCTCTGGAGGTCCGTGTTACCACCGTGGGCTCTGCCTTCCCGGATGTCGAGTGCAAGATCGTGGATCCGGAGACAGGGGAGGACTGTCCGGACGAGGTGGTGGGAGAGTTCGTCGCCAGAGGATATAATATCATGAAGGGGTATTATAAAATGCCAAAGGCTACTGCCTCCGCCATCGACAAGGACGGCTGGCTCCATACCGGCGATCTTGCATGCCGGACGCCGGAGGGGAATTACCGGATAACCGGACGATTGAAGGATATGATCATCCGCGGCGGTGAGAATATCTATCCGAAGGAGATCGAGGAATTTATCTATACCCATCCGAAGGTGACCGATGTCCAGGTAATCGGCGTGCCGGACAAGGCCATGGGCGAGGAGATCATGGCCTGTGTCATCCTGAAGGAGGGCGAGACCATGACAGTCGAGGAGATGAAGAAGTTCGTCCTTGACCATATGGCCAAGCATAAGGTTCCCAAGTACATTGAAT
>JAFOJB010000457.1 GCA_017420455.1 Blautia sp. | reverse complement strand
GATCACCATTTTATATCTGCCCGATATGAGCGACAGGGTATAACTGAAACCGGTGTCTTCGAAATTGGCGTCTTTGATATAATTTTTGATCATGACCCACTTTCTCCAAGGATAGTACCTTACCTGAATGTCGGTACTTGTATGTTTTCTGCTGCTGGCTATAATTATAGAGGGAACAAGCGTTCCTGTCAATCAAATCGCAGAAATGAGGAGGCAGTCATGAGAGAAAAACTGAAGATCACAGAAGGAATTTTCCCGATGCCGGTGCTGATGGTCGCAACATATAATGAAGACGGCAGCGTTAACGTGATGAACGCCGCATGGGGCACGATGCAGGAGCGGGATACCGTCGTCCTGAATCTCACAGAATCCCACAGGACCGTGAAGAACATCAAAGCCAGAGGAGCCTTCACCGTGAGTATCGCCGACGCGGCGCATGTGACAGAAGCAGATTATTTTGGTGTTGTATCCGGAAACAATACACCTGACAAATTCGTCCGCAGCGGCCTGACCGCCAGCAAGGCAGAAACCGTAGATGCTCCCGTTATCAATGAATTCCCGCTGTGTCTGGAATGCGAATTCATAGAATATCAGTCCAATGAATACGGCTGCGGCGTAATCGGCAAGGTCGTCAATGTCACTGCCGACGAAAGCGTAATGGCAGATGGAAAGCCCGATATGTCCCTGGTCAATGCCATCGCCTTTGACCCGTATACCCATGGTTACTACAAGGTTGCGGAACGTGTCGGCAACGCCTTCCGGGACGGACTGGCGCTGAAGAAGTAAGGTACCAGCCGGCATTGACTGCTCAGGCACATTCCGGAATGCGCCGGCACGATTTTGTGCCGGCAGAAAAACACAAGGGGAACAAAAGGATCGACTCCTTTTGTTCCCCTTGTGTACTGTGTTACAGATATCTGATCAGGGTTTCTCTTACGGCACCCGTACCGGCAATCTCTTCCCGTACCATGTCTTCTATTTTTTCCCCCAACCCTGCCTCATACAGGCTGATCCCAAAAATATTGGTATTGGACAGGAGTGGACGCAGCTGGCTGGTCAGACTTTCCGGTCTGCCAAACTCAACGCCTGTCAACTGTTCTTTCAGATAGGGGAGCATGGGATCCGGAGATAATTCAAATTCCTTTCCTTCGTCGTCAACAGCCAGCAGATAGCGGATCCATCCGGCTATGGCAAGCGGAACGGCGGTCAGTTGGCCGGCGTTCCCTTCCCGTTCCATATAGGCTTTTATGGTTTCGCCGAAACGGATAGCGACCATCTGAGAGATATCCACCGCGATCCTCGCGCTGGTGTCGCCCAGATAAGGATTGGGGAAACGGACGCTCATGAGCTCATCCAGGAATCCCCTGGGAGACAGAATGCCGGGATCCTCCACTACCGGAAGCCCTTCTTCATATCCCAGCTTTCTTGCCAGGGCGTCCAGCTGGGGGTCGTGCATTCCGTCCGCGAAAAGGGGATAGCCAAGCATACAGTCGTAGGTGCAGAGCGCGGTATGGATCGGGTTCAGGCAGACGGTAACCTTCATGCGCTCTGCTTTGTTCACAGTTGCCCGGTCCGTCATATATACGCCTGCCTTTTCAAGCGCAGGACGGCCGTTCGGGAAAGAATCCTCGATCACCAGGTACTGCGGACCTTCCGCATTGGCATAAGGAGCGATGTACGTATGCCGGGAGGTAATGACCGGACGCATATCCTCCACCCCATCCTGCTCCAGCATCGCACATACGTCCTCGCCGGGTCTCGGGGTGATCTTGTCGATCATGGTCCAGGGGAAAGAAATGCAGGACTCGTCCTTTACATAAGACAGAAACTCAGGAGTCACATAGCCCTTTTTCTGCCATCCTTCCGCCATTTCCAGTACACTTTCCCTGAGCTTCCTCCCGTTCTGGGATACGTTATCCATGGAAACCATGGCAAGGGGAGCTTTACAGGCCTGATACCGCTCCCAAAGCATTGCTGTGACGATTCCCATGGCGCCGGAAGCTTTCTGCGGGCCATTTTCCAGATCTGCCTGTACAAATCCAAAATAATCCCCATCCGCATTCTTCAGGGCGTAGCCTTTTTCGGTGATGGTAAAGGACGCCATCTGCAGGCCGGGATTCTGAAAGATTTCTTTCAGGCGGTTCCATGATCCGGCATCTGCCGCATCCGCCCTGACTGCTTCACACAGTGCTCCCAGGACACGCTTGTCTGTCCTGCCGTCTTCATGAAGGGTAACAGCCAGAACCAGGTTGTCAAAGGGATTGTAGATTTTATCAATGACTTCATAGTCAAAGGTTTCCGCGCACAGGATTCCTTTGTCGGAGAACCCTTCGGAAATCAGAGTATCCGCAATACCTCCGATAAAAATCCGGAAAATGTTTCCGATGCCGAAATGAATCCAGACAGGAGCGGTTTTCGTCTGTTCAGCCACCTGCTCCGGGTCATAGGACGGAAGCTGTATTCCGGCTTTTTCCCACGCTTCTTTGTTTTTTATTCCTTCATAGCTGAGCTTCATATAAAACTCCTTACAAAAGACGGACCTTCTGTGTTCCCGGAAGGTCCGTCCTCTTTGTGTTGCCTGTGTATATGCAATACCAGCCTTAATGCTCCAGGATCTCGATGTTTTCGAACACATCTACAGCGCAGGCAGTGACAGCCCAGTTGGAGACATAGTCCTTCATCATCATGGAAGTGGAACCATAGTACAGGGGCAGGAGAACGTAGTCGTTCATGAACAGATCCTCGGCTTCATGCAGATACCGGTCTGCCTCGGCTTCGTCGGTGGCGCTGAGCGCGTTCATAAGGGCAGCGTCATAGTCCGGATTTCTCCAGCCGGTTTCCAGCGGAGGATTGTCTCCCTGGTAGGTCTGCAGGAAGGCCATGGGGTTCAGATAGGTGGCTGCATCGCCCATGGCTGCCACATCGTAGTCCAGCTGGAGGATCTGATCGTAGAATACGGTCCACTCAGCGCTCTCGATCTCGCACTTGATGCCAAGATTGGTCTCCCACATGCTGGCAAGGGCTTCCGCTACCTTCTTCACGGTATCATTGGTGTAATAGCACACACGGATGGTGATCTGGGACGGATCCTCGTAGCCGGCCTCTGCAAGAAGTGCTTTCGCCTCCTCTACCTGGGCTTCCTCGGTGATGCCGTAATTGCCGCCTGCTTCACGGAAATCCTGTCCGTCGGACTGGATATAGCCATAGGGAACCTCGCCGGAAGCCGGTGTGTAGCTGGCCTGCAGTACATCCTCAATGAGGGCGATCCGGTCGATGGAGATGGCAAGGGCTTTCCGTACCCGGGCGTCCTTCAGGAACTCGGAGGTAGTGTTGAACATCCAGTAGGTATCGCTGAACTGGGTGATGCTGTAGAAGTCGTCGCGCCCCTTGAGCGTCGGAATATCAGAGGACGGAACCTTTGTCAGGCCATCCAGCTCGCCTGCATTGTAGGCATCAAAAGCGGTAGAAAGATCCTGCAGGATCTTGAAGTTGATCTTCTCCAGCTTTACGTTGTCCGCCAGCCAGTACTGGTCGTTCTTCTCCAGATAGATGCCTTCTCCCATGCGGTAATTCACCATCTTGAAGGGTCCGTTGGAGACATAGTTCTCGTAGTCTGTAGCCCAGTCCGGGTTTGCTTCCACGACAGCCTTGCATACCGGAGAATAGGTCCAGGTAGCCAGAAGGTCGATGAAATAGCTGCAGGGAGAGGCAAGGGTGACTTCCAGAGTAGTGTCGTCAAGCGCCTTCACGCCGACCTCGGACCACTCGCACTCGCCATTGTAATAGCTCTGGGCGTTGGCAATGTAGTTGTACAGCATATATGCCCCGGAAGCGCCGAATTCAGGGGTCAGGACTCTCTGCCAGGCAAACTCGAAGTCTGCGGCGGTGAAGTCCGAGCCATCGGACCACTTCATGCCTTCTACCAGATGGAAGGTCCAGACGGTACCGTCTTCGGAGACATCCCAGCTCTCTGCCGCGCCGGGGACGATCTCGCTGTTCACGTCGTACTTCACAAGGCCGATAAAACAGTTGTCAAAGACCGGTCCCGCAAAGGAATTCAGAGTATAGCCGGGATCGAAGCTGTCCGGATCGTCGATGAGGGCATAATTAAATACCTGCTCCGGTGCTGCAGAAACAGAGAACGCGGCCAGCCCTGCTGCCAGGGATAAGCCTGTAAGAAAACCAATGAGCTGCTTTTTCATAAATGATCCTCCTTAAGAAAAATCTATTGTCAGGGCGAAACCCGCCCGGACTGACACTTCTTTGCATCCGGAAAGCATCTGCCCTTCCCGGATCTTCTTCGCATCCGGAAAAACATCTGCCCTTCCCGGATCTTCTTCGCATCCGGAAAAACATCTGCCCTTCCCGGATCTT
>JAFOJB010000456.1 GCA_017420455.1 Blautia sp. | reverse complement strand
CGGCAGCCGGCCAGAGCGAAGAGGGCAGCTTTGACCCCCTTGCTCCTGGTGCGTAATGGACCCCGGCCCTGGGCCAGAGAGATAATAAGCTTTGTGGAAAGCCCCACTTGTTTCTGTGGGGCTTTTTTCATCGCAGGAGGAGTTACATGAATGATTTTCTGTTTCCGGAAGGGCGGATCCCCCCTGCCGGCCTTGTTTTTTTCACAGGGCAGGAAAAGCCGCGGCAATACGTGATCTTTGAGGAGGTAACGTTCCATGGACAGAACGAGACGGAGGTCTGCACTCCCAGGAGTCTTCTTCTGACCTGCCCCTTCCTTTGTAAAGACCAGGCAAGGATCTTTCTGAAGAATGATACCTGGTACTTCTGCAGTCTCACGGACGACGTGCCGGCACACGTCGGGAAACTGTGCGTCAAAGAAGGGGAAGAGATTCCTCTGCAGGACAGTACTGTCATACGCCTTGGAGGCCGGGAGGCGCTGACGGTCGTATTTTATTCCAGATATGCCGGCGGGCAGGACTGGGAATTCATTCCCATGGACCCAGGACAGCACGTCATTCATATCCGCAGCCATGAGGAAACCTTCCCGTCCGACGAACTCACGCTTCAGTTTAAGAAGGGGAAATGGGAAATAAAAGGCCTGTCATCTGCATCATCTGCCCACGGCAAAGGAGGCGCAGGAGGGGGCAGAGGCCTCCATCCGAACGAAAGCCTCCGGATCGGTTCCAGCCGGCTTGTCCTGGTAGAATCCGGTCTCTTATACGGATACCCGGTGCAGACAATGGGGCTCTCCATAAAGATCGACGAGCGCTCTGTTCACAGATCCCTGAAAAAGATCATGCTTCTCAGGGACATCTGCCTCTCCATCACCCCGGGCAGCATGGTCCTGGTGCTGGGCGGCTCCGGTGCCGGAAAAAGTACCTTCGTCAACGCTGTCACCGGGTATGAAAAGGCGAAAGCCTCTATCCAGGAGGGCGGGCTGGATTACTATAAGGATTTCGAGCAGGTAAAACACCGGATCGGTTATGTTCCCCAGGAAAATCTCCTCCGGGATGAGGAATCGGTAAAAAAGGCCCTGGAAAACGCGGCCTGTATCCGTCTTCCCCGGGAAACCTCTCCGGCGGACAGAGAAAAGAAGATCGAAGCTACTCTGGAAACGTTCGGCCTTACCGGCAAGGAGAAGGAACTGATCTCCAAGCTGTCCGGGGGCGAAAGAAAAAGGCTTTCCATCGCCACCGAGTTCGTCGGATCTCCTGATGTATTTATCCTGGACGAACCGGATTCCGGTCTTGACGGAAGCATGGCAAGGGAGCTGATGGAAAATCTTCTGCTGATCGCCTGCCAGGGCCGTATCGTCCTGGTGATCACCCACTCTCCGGACCGTGTGGCCCATCTGTTCGACAAAGTCATCGTCCTGGCCAGAGACAGCGAAAACAAGGTCGGACAGCTGGCTTTTTACGGAGGGATCGAGGAGGCCAGGGAATTCTTCGGCGTTTCCACCATGGAAGGGATCGTACGTCTCCTGAACGCCGGAAACGAAGGCGGGGAAGGACGTGCGGATGAGTTTATTGAACGGTATCGTCAGCAGGATGCCTTCCGGGAGCAGCCCCATAAGGATCCGCCGGTCCGGCCGCCCGTCGAATCCCCCGCAGATCCTTCCGCAGGTAAATCTGCCGGTACATCCGCTGATACGGCCGCAGGTAAATCTGCAGCTGCATCCGCTGGTACAGCCGCAGGTAAATCTGCAGCTGCATCTGCAGGTCCTTCCGCCGGGAAGAGTATCCGGTACAAAAACCGCCTGGAACAGATTCCCCTGTATCTGAGGCGGGAGTTCCGCCTGATGGTCAATGAGCGGAACTGGAAAATGCCGGTAATGACCGCCATCATCTCCTATGTGGTCATCTATGTCCTGGGCAGAGGGATGTTCCGCAACATGGAATATACCAAATATGGTTCCCTGGCTCTCATCAGTATCGGCATCTGGAACGGGATGTTCAATTCGATCCAGCGGATCTGCAAGGAGCGGAAGATCATCAAGCGGGAACACCGGTCCGGTATGTACATCACCTCCTTCATGGCGGCGCAGATGCTCTTCCAGGCTTTTCTGTGCCTGGTCCAGGTGGCGATCGAGCTGGCGGTATTCCGGATTTTCGGTATGTATTTCCCGGATACCGGCCTGATCAGCGGCTCCTTTGGCACAGACCTGTTCATCACCATGTTCCTGATCACCTTCGCGGCGGATATGATGGCCCTGATGGTTTCCTGCATCGTGCATTCCACCACTGTGGCCATGACCGTCATGCCCTTTCTTCTGCTGGTACAGCTGGTATTTTCCGGCCCTGTCTTTCCTCTGAACAAGGCCGGAGCCAAATGGGTCTCCGAATACTCCATCAGCAGCTGGGGAATCCGGGCGATCAACATCGCGGCAGACTACAACGGCCAGAAGTCCAGCCTGCTGTACCGGTCTTTGAATGGTCTGCATATTCCCGCAAACAGCGTGGCCGGTTCTTTCCAGGAATTTCTGGAAACTCCCGCCGTAAGAGAAAAGGTAGAAGAGTATACCTCTTCCTGGCTCTATATGAAGGACTTTGCGTATACAAAAGAAAACCTGCTGGGCTGCTGGCAGCATCTCCTGGTCTTCAGTCTCATCTATCTGCTGGCAGGCGTGATCTTTCTGGAATTCATAGACGAAGAAAAACGGTAGAGAAAAGGATTTCACCTTTTCTCCGCCGTTTTTTTCAGGGCTCCGCTTTCTGCGGCTCGCTTTTATGAACTTCCACTTTTTGCACTTCGCTTATAGGTGGTTCACTATTGGGGATTTCGCTTGTATGTGGTTCACTTTTCGGGATTTCTTTTTGGAGGAGTTCGCTCTTCCGGATTTCGCTTTTATGAGGTTCGCTCCTCTGGATTTCGCTTTTACGGGGTTCGACTTTACGCACCCCGCTTTTACGGATGCCGCTTTTATGCGCTGTGTTTCTGCCTGGCTCTCTTTTACGTGCTTCGCTTTGTGCCGGCCCGCTTCTGCCCGGCTCACCTTTACGTGCTTCGCTTTGTGCCGGCTCGCTTCTGCCCGGCTCTCCTTTACGTGCTTCGCCTTGTGCCGGCTCGCTTCTTCGCATCTCATAGGACCGGATCTTCCCGTAAGAGAAAAGGAGCAGATAACCCGAGCAGAGAATCTGCACGCCGAATATCGCCGCTCCAACGACCCATAAGCTTTCTCCGGGAATATCGCTTCCCTTTGACGCCGCGAACAGAATGTGTACGATAAAGAGGATACCCATCAGAAATCCGAGAGCGTCCGCACATTTCAGAGCCATGGCATAAGGACCGGTCCCTCCGAAAGAGATAATAT
>JAFOJB010000455.1 GCA_017420455.1 Blautia sp. | reverse complement strand
TTATGAAGCTCCTTTTCGCTGTACGACTACAAGAATTGTCCTGAACAGTATCTGCAGGTCCAGCGTCAGGCTCCAGTTTTCAATGTATTCCCGATCCAGCTGCACGACCTTTTCAAAATCACGTATCGTACTCCTTCCGCTTACCTGCCAGAGTCCTGTAATTCCCGGCTTTGTGGACATGCGGCTCATATGCCATGCCTCATATCGTTCCCATTCCTCCACGGTTGGCGGACGCGTACCTACCAGGGACATATCTCCCTTCAGGACATTGAAAAACTGTGGAAATTCATCCAGGGAAAGATCCCTGATCCAGCCTCCGATCCCCTTTTTCCATTTCCCGTCCGGCAGTTCCTTTGCACCGATGATCCGGGGGTCTCTCTCCAGTTTGAACATCAGCTCATTCCCTCTGCCCAGTTCTTCCTGAAGCTGTCTTCTTCTGGCGTCCGCATCCTTATACATACTGCGGAATTTATACATCTGAAAGGGTTTCCCGTTCTGTCCGATCCTGGTCTGCTTAAAGAAGATCGGACCCGGATCCGCTTTATAAATTGCCGGCCCGATAAAGATCGTCAGGATACCTGTCAGAATGCAGCCTACCACTCCTCCCAGAATATCCATGATCCTCTTAAGAAGGAGAGATCTTCCGGAAACATATCCCAGGCTTGCTGTCATGGTCATGGCGCCGCAGACCCACTCGACATTTTTATTCCTGGCTTCAAGCTCCTTCATCTCATTCAGAGCCATATGTACGGTCAGTCCCATCGACAGGATCTCATTGATCTTCTCTGTCTGCAGGACTTCCTCATCCGAGGATATGTCGATATAGATCTCATCTCCCCAGTGGCTGGTGATCCAGGAAATAATATTTTCGCCGTCCGCGACAACATGCAGATCCTTGAGATCCTTTCTTCTTCCTACCGCGTACTGGATATCCTTATCATATTCTTTGCAGCTTTTCGTCCGCTTCAGGAGCACGACCCCTGTCAGATGATAATCCCCTATATTGTGATCCACGATCCTGGCCAGGACATCCCCCATCCTCTCTTCCGTGGTGACCACCAGAAGGCCTGTTCTTTTATTAAAATTCAGCCTCCTCTGAAGATAATCCTTCCAGAGAACTCTGATCGCAAAAGAAAGAAAAAGGTATATGGGAACTGTTCCGAAAAAGATCTTTCTTGTCAGCATGGCATTATCCTGGAGCAGAACCAGGAACACCAGCAGAACGAGCGCGATATACAACGTCTGTCTGAGCGTATTCAGCGCTTCGTACCAGGTAGACCTTCGGATGACATTATGATAGATATCGAACAGTACCATGATCACGATATCACTGAAGAACATGGAAATGGCAAGGATCGGAAAAAACCTTTCATGGAAAAAAATCCCTACGTTCTCGGCCAGAAAGCCGCTTAGAAAAAGAGCAAGCTCCAGGCACAAAAGATCCCATGCCATGAAATCAATGTGCTGGGACCACCCGCTGGTTTTCCTCTTATACATATGACCACCTCCGCTTAAACTGTCCTCAGAATGGGCTGCAGTTTTTCCTTTTCCTTTGTGAAAACAACATAAAGAAATCCCGATCCTTTATGATTTTCATGTATGAATTGATAAAATTGTAACACCATTCATAATGTATTTCAAGAAAAAAGGCAATTATTCTCAATTGTCTGAGCAGCAACAATTACGGTTCTCGGCCTCAACGGATGGGAACTGATGTGTTTTCGGCGCCTGTCGACTCTACGGACTGCAGAAGAAGCTTTGTCCGCGTCTGCAGGATATAAAGCCCTTTTGCCGCGGACAAAGTTTCTTCTGCAGTCCGTCAGGACGCCTGACCTCCTGTAAACACATGCAGTATCCAGCCTGTGAGACCGCGAACTGTAACTGGCAGCATAAAAGATACTGGCATGGATTCATCGGCTGGGACTGAGGTGTTTTCCGGAAATACACGCAGTTCCCGGCCGCTGGGGCCAGAAACGA
>JAFOJB010000454.1 GCA_017420455.1 Blautia sp. | reverse complement strand
CCCACGCCAAGAAAAGCGATGATGATCCCAAGGATCCGTCCCAGGGTGGTAACCGGGTAGATGTCTCCGTACCCCACCGTGAGAAGGGCGGAAACGCTCCACCAGATTCCGGAGAAAGCGTTTTCGAAACTCTCCGGCTGGATGTCATGCTCTACACTGTACATACTCATGGAGGCTGCCAGCATCAGGACAAATATGATGAAAATGGAGGACCCCAGCTGTTTCTTTTTTTCTACCAGAACAGATACGATCACATGGAAGGAATCGTACCGGGTATTCAGGCGGAACAGGTGGAAGATCCGCACCACCCGCAGCATACGGAAGGCCACAAATCCGTACAGGAAGAAAAAGGGCAGGATCGTGAAAAGATCCACGATTCCGTCAAAGGAACACAAAAAACGGAATACGGCCTTTATTCTGGACATGCCGGGATACAGAAATTCCGCCGTCCAGATACGCAGAGCGTATTCAATGCAGAAGACGACCACCGTAAAATATTCGATGCCTTTCAGAAGCGGGCCGATGGGTTCCATGGCATCAAAGGTTTCCAGAAACATGGCCACAATATTCAGGATGATCACGGTCACCAGGAAAAGATCGAAGCTTCTGCTGGGAAGATCGCTCTTATTGCCGATCTGTATAATATCAAATATTCTTCTTTTGATTATCTTTAAGTCTCCCGCTTTTGCGGTATCTGTTTTTTTCATCTTTCTTCTACTCGGACAGTTCCCCTGAAACCACACAGGAGGACCGGAACGGTCCTCCATCGTCACATACAAACATCAAAGTCCATGGCTGAGATCCGGAATCTTTCCGATGGCCTCAAGATTTGAGGTATAGGTTTCATCATGGAGCTTCACCTCATAGAACTGATAGGAGAAATGGCTTCCATGATCCTCCGGGATGAACCAGGCCGTAAAATTCTTCACCTTTTTGTAGGTATATCCGTTATACAGCTTCACTGTGCCGGCAATCCGCAGGCGCCCGTCCTCCATTCCAAGATTCACGACATCATCAAAGTAATACGAGCCGGCATCTCCGAAGTCACCGGAATTATGTACCAGACAGCTGGCAGCATCCTTATAGGCCGCGTAATTGGTATAGAAGGTCTGCACATCCTTGCTGCCCGCCGTCCCCACGATCTCCTTCATGATCTTGGGAACAGCGTCAGTGGAGATACTGTTGTAGTCTCCCACATTATAGATCCTGTGATCCTCCACGTTGTACTGATACCAGTAAAGGAGAAACGCCTTGTCATCGGAGGAAAGGGCAAGCGCTATGATATCATCGTTCTCCGGAGTGCTCTTTCCTGTATGCCACTGATACACCCATTTCGCCATATCTGCCAGCTGGTACAGTTTATCTTCCGGAGGATTTTCGATATCCGGTCCTTCCAGTTCAATGATCTCCGGAATCTCGTATTCCCCATAAAGATGCAGCTCACTGATACAGTTGTCTTCGTAGAGCCATCCCTCCCTGGCGTCCAGAATTTCCACCCGGACTGCTCCGTCACTGTAAATGGGAGGGTTCAGGGTAAAGCGGAACCCTTTGGACTCTGCGTCGTAATGGTCAGAAATGTCGGATACATCCAGAAGGCTCTGGTCCTCGCCGGATGTGAATAAAAGCTTTGCCGGAGCGCTGTTCTTCCAGAACACGCCTTCATCCTTGTAATACCCCGGAAGGATCGTCCCTCCCGTCACCTTCGCTCCTTCAGACAGATAGAACTCCAGATACTCCCCGAGCCCATCTCCTTTGGCGTCCTCTACCCAGGCGGTGGACCTGTCATAGTCGATCACGTTTTCCGCATCGTAGCTGATGCTTCCTTCATCCGGAAGTGTCGAGGATGCAATGATACCCGTACATTCCAGTTCCTCGACTCCAAATACCGGCAAGGCGGCTGATCCGATGACTGCACTGCCGGCCAATACTGTAAAAAGGACTCTCCTGCCGTTTCTCATCTTTGCCTTCATAGCCCACCTCCTTCTGGTGATTTCCGTGTTCCGTAAAAACCTTGTATTTCTGCTTTATCCCTCGTTTGTCCAGGAAGCATTGTCTCCGAACAGGGAACTGCTTTCCTCATTCGCTCCTGCGGTTTCACCGATCCAGGATGCCTCGTCTCCGAACAGAGAACCGCTTTCCTCATTCGCTCCCGCGGTTTCACCGATCCAGGACGCCTCGTCCCCGAACAGAGAGCCGCTTTCCTCATCCGCT